>JAJCYJ010000549.1 GCA_029262975.1 Saprospiraceae bacterium | reverse complement strand
CTGTCAGAACATTGGAATAAACTTATAATTAACCCATATTGGAAGATATAGAAAAATAAGAAAAATAAAAGGGTAAAAGCTTAATTTAAAAAAGAATTAAATATAAAAAGTTAATTGTTATTTTCCTAAATCTTGAACTATTTTTTTCAATTTGTCAGTGACAATATTCGTGATTTTCAAACCTTTATCTCTCGTGGCGAATTGCGGATCACCATAGACCCCCGAAGGGGTCATTTCTTTCATGGTTCTATATAGACTGGCTTCAGATCCATACAACAAATCTCCCTCTGCCCAATCAAATGTGGGGACATTAGTCTTGGCCGCTGCCAGTTTCATTTGCACCAGTTCAGGAGCAATAACCAACATAAGAGAAGTTTCAAATTCTCCAGCGTGACCACACCCGCCTTTTCCAGATTCGTTTAGAACGGCGAGTTGACCAAGAGCAATCCGCCACCAGGTGGCCATAGCGATGCGAACTTCAGGATTTCTATATCCAAATGTTTCCATAAATGTCTGACCGACAGCCTGGTTTCCTCCGTGACTATTAAAAACAAGAATATTCTTAAAACCATATTTTACCACACAATTTGAAATATCAGTCAGCTGGTTGATAAAATGGACGTGTTGCACCGAGAGACTTCCAGCGAAATCTGTATGGTGCTCAGAACATCCAACACTTATATTGGGAAGAATTAATACTTCTTCAGGTATTTGTTCATTTAATTTTTGACAAAAATGATCGCCGATCATCCGGTCAGTCGCGAGGGGTAAGTGAGCACCATGCTGTTCCGTCGCCGAAATTGGCAGGATTACAGGCGTACTTCGATTATAGGAGTCTATTTGTGGTGATGTAAGCTGGTCCCAATACATAGGAAAATAGTTGTTAAGAGTATTCTTCCGCTAAGATAAGATAATGAGGAAATGATATAAATATATATGTGTAAGCGTCAGAATTAGACCTTACAGATATTTTCCAAAAAATATGTGTTCCTCTGACAATCGATCTATTTCTGATCCGGGAATTCAGGGATTCGAGTGTTTCAATATATAGTTACATAAAAGGGTCCCTGCCAGGGTTAATCTTACTTTGATTAATGTTACGGGTTTATGAGATTCTATTCTTACCAATGAATAGAATGGTCAATGAAAATAGGCATTGTCAGATTAAACCAGGGTTAAATGTTACGGCTTCCCGATTTAATTAACACCATATCAGAATAGTTCAGATCGAACGCTCGCTTCACTTGGTTGGGATAAATTCGATTACGCAAATCAAAGATTTGCTATCTCATTTAAATACGTCGGCTTTATGAGCAGAGTTCTGCTACAATGCGCATCTGGCAGTATCAGTTGCGATGGAATACCTGGGTGACTTCTGTGCATCCTATGATAGCTTATAGCTGTCCTTTCAGTTATGATCAAACAGTTTAATATCAGAACACATTATTAATTTTTATGATATTGATTCAAACATGTTTTATTCAGTACATTTGAATTATTAATTGATCATATTTTACTGATGGGAAACGTTAAAAAAATGTGGGTGCGTCCTTTGTTAATGCCGCTCAATGGTCCCTCTAGTGGTACTTTTTGCGCATTCGGTGCTGAAGGAGTGGTTAAGACTGTATATTTAGCACCTCCGGGAACCAAATTTAATACTCCTTCAGGCACAAAGTGCTTCGTCGGGTCTACCATGTTCACTTATGATGATGGATGCGCTTTCGGAAATCTGGGTGCATGCTCTTAATCGATCATATGGGTCATTTATTGATTTTACGCAAAGTTGGTGTTTTAGTCCGCATCTTTTACGTTTCCGCTTTCTCACTTGATGACAGGTATCTCGTCTAGCTTCTATATTCATTTTTATTTCCATACCATCCTTGTTATTTGCATTCTGGATAGTGATACGTTTTCTGGTCCTACTACTTGCCAACCCTCTGCGGTTAGTATGAGCTGAACAGTGTGCTCTTGATTTCTCCCTCAGGCTTCATATTTTTCATTTTGTCTTATCTGAATCCAAAGTGCTATGAAGATATTTTCTTCCCAGGAAGGCATGTTGAAGAATACCAGGTTGACAATTAGTAATAGAACCGAAAGAGGAATATGAAGCCTTCCTTTTCTTTACTGGCCTTAGAGTACGATATTGGTCATTTGAGCAATCAAAAAAATACAAATCATCACTGCTGGTAAGGTCTCAGGATTAAAATATTATTGAGATACCCGAAAGAAACTTCCCAATACGTCCAAATTGTAAGATTAAACCCTGTCTATTACATATAATGATGCAATTGATAATTGATAATGGGTGAGTGAAGGCCTAGAGCAATGCTATAATGTTCAAATGACGAAATGAGTCAATGAGTCAATGAGTCAATGAGACAATGAGATAATGAGACAATGAGATAATGAGATAATGAGACAATGAGTCAATGAACAAATGATATAATTGAAGATTGAATTTTGGTGTTGTTTGTTGATAGTTGTTTGTTGTTTATTATAGGATGACGAAATTGATAATTGAGAATTGATAATGTTGGAGAGAAGGAGTAACCACATATGGAATGCATTAAGAATTTAAAGTCGCACTTCTAAGAGAATGCTGGAGACATGGGCTAATCCTCCGGCCTACGTGAGACAATGAGACAATGAGACAATGAGTCATGGAGTCACTTCAATAATGACATAATAATCGTGCGATGCACAACAATATCCTGAAGCATCAGTCCTGATTTATCAAAAAGATTAACTTTATTATTTTAATGATCTAAGACAAGAGATATGGATGTAAGAGGCATGTTAGATATTCGCCAATTGGAGCAAAAAGTAAAGACAGAGGAGATCGAAACCGTTGTGGTTGCTTTTACGGATCATTATGGCAGATTAATGGGCAAGCGGTTTGATGCTGAATTTTTTCTTGAAAGCTGTACCACAGATGGAACACACGCTTGTGATTACCTGCTTACAACGGATATGGAGATGGAACCTGTCCAGGGCTATAAGTTTGCTAACTGGGAACTGGGCTATGGTGACTTTCACCTTGTTCCGGATTTTTCTTCCCTTAGAGTTGCTTCGTGGTTGGACAAGACGGCCATGGTGTTATGCGATTTGGAAAATGACAAGACTCATGGACCTGTCTCTGTGGCACCCCGATCTATTCTAAATAATCAACTGGAGTTAGTAAGAGCATCAGGTTATGAATGCTTCGCAGCTTCAGAATTAGAGTATTATTTATTTGAGGATAACTATAGAGATGCTTTTAACCAGGGATATCACAATTTAAAACCAACGGGTTGGTATCTCGAGGATTATCACATACTGCAAGGTAGTCGTATAGAAAATTTTACAGGAATGGCGCGTCGACATTTGAAAAATTCCGGGGTACCTGTGGAGAATTCTAAAGGAGAATGGGGACTCGGTCAGCACGAACTGAATGTCCGATATGCTAAAGTATTAGAGATGGCGGACCGTCATGTAGTCTACAAGCAATGCATGAAAGAATTGGCGGACTCCATGGGTATTTCTGTCAGTTTTATGGCAAAGTTTGATTCAGATCAGGCAGGTTCGAGTTGTCATATCCATATGAGTCTTTGGAAAGATGGGAAAAATGCATTTGCCGGTGACCAGCAATTAGGACCTGTAAAAGGCAGCGAGTTATTTAAATGGTTTTTAGGAGGTTGGATAAAACATGTTCCGGATGTAATGCCTTTTTATGCGCCTACGATCAACTCTTATAAAAGATATGTGGATGGTTCTTGGGCACCAACCCGACTTGCCTGGAGCTATGATAACCGGACGGCTGGATTCAGGGTTGTGGGAAAAGACCAAAGCTTAAGAATAGAATGCCGAATCCCCGGTGCTGATTGCAATCCATATCTGGCATTTGCTGCATCTCTGGCGTCAGGATTAGCTGGGATAAAGAATAAAATCGAACCACCGGAATGTTTTGAAGGTGATATTTACGAAGCGAGACATCTGGATCGTGTACCATATACTTTAAATGATGCACTCATAGAATTTAAAAATAGTGCTTTTAGCAAATCTGTATTTGGAAGTGAAGTAGTCGAACATTACACTCATTTTTTCCAATCAGAAATAGATGCATATAATAAGTCTGTGACTGACTGGGAAAGAAAAAGATACTTTGAACGTATTTGAGCGCAAGGCTTAAATTATAAAAGTAGATGTGATCAATAACATAATCAAAAAAAACCTAAGGCGAAAATAATTAGAATTTTAGAATAACATGAAATTAGAAAACAGGATAGCACTTGTCACAGGCGGAGGTAGCGGGATAGGCAGGGCCTCATCAATACTATTTGCAAAAGAAGGTGCAAAGGTGATAGTAGTTGACATAAATGAAGAAGGGGGGGAAGAAACAGTCCGGCTGCTCGAAGAGTCAGGAGGTATTGGCGCATTTTGTAAAGCTGATATTTCTAAAATGGAAGATTGTCGACAGATGATAGAATACGCTGAGCAAGAATTTGGAGGATTGCATGTGCTTTTTAATAATGCCGGGATCATGCATAGTGACGACGGAGATAGCGAATCCACCCGAGAAGATGTATGGGATCTGACGATGAATATTAATGTAAAGGGAGTCTTTCTTGGTTGTAAGTTTGGCATTCCACTAATTAGAAAATCTGGAGGAGGGTCG
>JAJCYJ010000548.1 GCA_029262975.1 Saprospiraceae bacterium | reverse complement strand
TTTGTTTCTCAATTTTCTAACTCTTCTTACTTGCCTGATAAAGGAAGTCTTTTTCTTCTGCAGTCAGGCTATCATAACCAGTAGCATTAATTTTATCAAGAATCTCATCAATTCTTTGTTGCGTATCAATTGATCTTACATGATCAGACGAAGTCCGCTCAGGTCGTTTTTTATTGTAAACAACTTTCATTGGTATTTTCTTTTTCTGAGATCTTTTTAACAAGTTTTTGCCACCACTCCCCTGAAAAGGATTCGTTATATCCAGACCTCGATGAAGCATATGTACAAATAATCCTCCCATAACAGCTCCTCCTAAATGAGCAAACCTTCCTCCTGGATTATCTCGTTCAGACAACATTACTAAATCAATTAATACAAAAGCAAGCGCTACATATTTAAGGCGAACATTTCCTATAAGTATAAGCCTTAAATTATATTCCGGTGCTAAAAATGCAGAAGCTACTACAAAGCACATCACGGCTCCGCTTGCTCCTAATGCCAACTGCCCATGAATATCTGCTATTTGTGTAAATATCATATAGAAAAGAGCTCCTGACAAACCGCCTATTATATATAGTCGAACTATTCTTCTATCACCAGCCAGATCACCTACGATTCTGCCAAACCAATAAAGCATCAACATATTCCATCCAATGTGCCACAATCCCTCATGCAGGATCATATGTGTGAAGAGTGTCCATGGTTTCTTCAATATGGTCCAGCCATCTGACGAAAGTGCCAGATTCTCAAGAAAGACTTTATAAATACCTGTCTCTGGAGGGCTAAAAGCTTTGACAATTATAATGAGGACAAAGACAAAAAGATTGACCAATATGATCTGGGTAATCTTATTGCCGTAAGAAAATTGTGCTCGTATGTCATCGACTATTGACTGTAACATCTCTGGTCATTATAAACGCTTTAAAAGCTCAAAGTTTTACTTATTAATTGATATTATCTCATAAAGTCAGGATTGCGCTTGAATAATTGGATTAGAATCGCTCCGATTAGTGCACCACCAAGGTGCGCGAAATGTGCTATACCTGTTGAAGCGCCAGAAATACCCAAATATAAATCAACAGCGAGCAGAATCATAACGAGATATTTCGCCTTCAGAGGGATAGGTGGAATAAGCAACATCACCTTTGCATTAGGATATAAAAAAGCAAAAGCTAATAACACCCCTGAAATTGCTCCTGATGCACCTAAAACAGCAGATCCTCCCCCAAACAATACATGGAGTAATACGGATCCCAGCCCACAAACTAAATAATAAAATAAAAACTTCCTCGGCCCCCAAACACGCTCAACATTAGGTCCAAAAAAGTAAAGTGTCAGCATATTGAAAAAGAGATGTGAAATACCTCCATGATTAAACATATGGGTTAATATCTGAATTGGATGAAACCTTGGGGTGTCAAGCGGGTAAAGCACAAAATAATCGTAGTAATTAGCAAAAAAGGGAAGTGTTAAGGCGAAATAAACGACTACGTTTATAAGCAAAAGGTTTTTAACTACATCGGTTAGGCTATTCATATTTGGGGTTTAACTTCTAAATCTTTGTTCAACTTCATCCAATCCAAAAGTAATAAAACACTTCTTACCGGAAGGGCTTGTATAGGGCATCTCACAGGCAAATAGTTTATCAATTAATTCGTGCATTTCTATGTCAGTAAGTTTTTTTCCCTTAGAAATACACATTTGGCTGGCCATTGATCTTGCGATATTCTCTTTTAACTCTAAATGTAACTCCTGGTTTGCAGCATAAGTCTCGATGAAGGCATCTATAAATTTGCCGGGGGTTTCCTTAAGACCCTCCACCGGAAGTGCATTAACTACGTATGTATATTGACCAAATTTTTCAATATTAAATCCTACATATTTCAAATGATCTAGAATTTGATCCAATATTTCTGCATTTTTAGGCGCGACCTGAATAGTATCAGGAAAGAGGCTAGTCTGCGATACTGTTTTTTTATGTTCTAATGTTTTCATATGTCGCTCAAATAAAATACGCTCATGAGCTGCAGATTGCTCAATTACTATCCACCCGGATTTAATTGGGCTGATTATATAAGAGTCATGGACCTGGAAACTTTTGTTTGCTGTATTTAGTTCTTCCGTGTCATCTTCTGTCCAATCACTGCTAAATGTAATTGGTCCGGGTTCTATCTTACTGGTTGTGCCTAATTCTTTATAAAAATCAATCCAATTCTCTTTGGGCCTCTTGTGGTCATCCCTTTCCATGTTAAACCCTGAATGCTTGTTTTCATGCGTTCTGGATACATTACCGGCCCCGGGATTCATTGATGAAAAAGCTATGTTGTTTTCTACGTCAAAATCAAGACTAGGGGTGATACTATATTTTCCCAGAGCGTGTTTGACAGCAACTTTTACATAATTATAGATTAACCGCTCATTTTCAAATTTTATTTCCTGTTTTGTGGGATGAATATTCACGTCTATCATGGCGGGATCAATCTCGAGCAACAAAATATAAAAAGGATAATAGTCCTTAGGAATCAGGTTATCATATGCATTATTGATAGCATGATTCAGATAGTTACTTTTTATAAATCGGCTGTTCACAAAAATGTATTGATCTCCTCTTGTTTTTTTGATTAATTCGGGCTTTCCTACAAAACCAGATATAGAAATAAAATCAGTTACTTCTGATACTGGAACTATGTTCTCATTTACATTTTTTCCAAAATAACTAGTAATTCTTTGTCTGAGATTTGATGATGGAAAATGATATAGTTCATTATCGTTATGGTATAAGCTGAAGAATGTTTTAGGATTTGGGAGTGCAATTCTTGTAAATTCTTCAATAATATGCTTAAGTTCGACAGGATCCGATTTCAAGAATTTTCGTCTGGCAGGAACATTAAAAAAGAGATTTCTTATAGAGATTGATGTTCCATTTGAAAGTTGTTGTGGTTCTTGTTTCTTTATCTTACTCCCTTCTATTAACACAAATGTGCCAAATTCGTCTTCTTTTCTCTTCGTCTTTAATTCTACATGTGCTATTGCAGCAATAGAAGCCAGTGCCTCTCCCCTGAATCCGAAGGATCGAATTAAAAAAAGATCGTCTGAGGATTTGATTTTAGAGGTTGCGTGACGTTCAAAACATAGTCGCGCATCGGTTTCTGTCATTCCCAATCCATTATCCACAACCTGGATGAGGGTTTTTCCAGAATCCTTTATTATAAGCTTAATCTGTGAACTACCAGCGTCCAAGGCATTTTCCAAGAGTTCTTTTACTGCTGACGCTGGTCTTTGGATAACTTCTCCAGCAGCTATCTGATTCGCTAAAGAATCAGGTAATAAATTTATAATTCCATTCATGTACACTAACTGGTGCGCAAATTGGGACAATTACTGAAAGCTTGCAATGATACGGGGCAGGTATTCTGTAAGAAATATATAAGAGAGTATTAAAAGTACGACCAATGTCACCAATAATATACGATTTGACCTCTTTTGGCTTCTGGAGCTATATTCATCTTTAGTCCGATATTTCTTTCTAAAGCTTCCCTTGATTCTTTCTTTAATTAGTTGTGGATCTCCATCTCTTATCTTGTACCTTTTTAATCGGTCTTCCAATTCTTCCCTCTCCTGGTCGTAGTGCCTTGGCACATAATCGAACTTTCGGTTTTTTATGCGCTTGCCAAAATTTAAAATGCCCATAGTAATTACTTTATCTCGAAGATACTTGCTTTCAACATATAAATGAAAAAACACGACAATGTGTCATGTATATTTGTGAATCATCTGCCATTGTGGCTTGTTCTTTGGGCTTTTATGCGACATAATTACAGCTTAAACCTTTTGGTATAGCACTTGATTATCATGAAGAGATCATATTGATCGAAGCAATTAAAATTAATACAATGACTTGTAACCTAAAATATCACAGGCCTCAGAGGAGGACAATTTACGCTCCCCATTTTGGGAATATCGTAAATGAGTTATTTAACACAGCCATGGGAGATGTTGTTTCAAAAAATGAAAACAAACAATTCACGAACCCGGCCACTAATGTCAAATCATATGATGACCGCTTTATTCTTGAAATAGCCCTTCCCGGATATTCAAAGGATAATGTCATAATCGAAGTAGAAGACAAATTGTTAAAAATTCAATCGAAAGATCTGTCAGAAGATGCAGATCAAAACTATCGACTTCGTGAATTCGATTACTCCGGATTCAACAAGACTTATAAATTACCCGAGATTGTAGACATACAAGGAATTGAAGCCACTTTTAATTTTGGTGTTCTCAACCTTGTCCTCAATAAGAAAAAAGAGGCTATTCCTCAGCCTCCAAAGAAAATCACAATTAGTTAATCCATAATTACTAACCATAAAATATACAAGAAATGAATCTAACAAAATATAATCTTTTCCGCCCCACTAAACCACTTAGAATGAATCAGTTTTTAGATGATTTAGCAGGAAGTTCTTTTTCCGATTTTTTTGGAGCCGATTTTGTAAGTGCAACTCCTTCGGTTAACATCGTTGAAAACGAAGATTCCTTTTTAATTGATGTCGCTGCACCAGGTCTGAAAAAGGATGATTTTCAAGTTAACTTAGAAAATGACAACCTCGTTATTTCAGCAAGTAAGAAGGAATCCAATGAAGTTGATGATAAAGGCAAATTTACTCGAAGAGAATTCAATTACAGTTCTTTCAGGAGAAGTTTTCACCTAAGTGAGGAAATATCAACTGACAAAATTTCTGCTTCTTATGCCAATGGAATTCTATCTATTCAACTCGGAAAGAAAAGTGAAGAAGAAGATAAAAAGACCACAATAGAAATTAATTAACCATATAAGGTTTTGGGCATTGCAGTTAGTATTGAGGGATGCAAATATCATGTTGCATCCCTTTCTTTTTTGCAACTCTTAAATAAGTTCTGTCTTTAAAAATCTTCCAGTATGACTCTTCTTCTTCTTTACAATCTGTTCTGGTGTTCCTTCAAAAATAATTTGCCCTCCCCTATGGCCTCCTTCAGGTCCAATATCAATAATATGATCTGCCACCTTGATAATATCCATACTGTGCTCAATGACGATCACAGTATTGCCCTTATCAACAAGTTTTGAAAGCACTTCTACAAGGTGTTTGATATCTTCAAAATGTAACCCTGTTGTTGGTTCGTCAAGGATATACAGCGTATTGCCGGTATCTTTTTTAGAAAGCTCTTCACTTAATTTTACACGTTGTGCTTCTCCTCCGGATAAAGTTGTTGCTTGTTGCCCCAGTGTAATATAGCCAAGTCCAACATCTTTCAGGGTTTTTAATTTTCGATATATCGTGGGAATATTTTTGAAAAAATCAACCGCTTCATCTACAGGCATATCAAGAATATCTGAAATTGATTTGCCTTTGTACATTAACTCGAGTGTCTCTCTATTATACCGCCTTCCTTGACACGTCTCACAATTTACATAGACATCAGGAAGAAAATTCATTTCAATTAATTCCTGTCCTCCTCCTTTACAAGTTTCACAACGTCCTCCTTTTACATTAAAAGAAAACCTTCCTGGTTTATACCCTCGTATTTTTGATTCCGGTAAGTCAGCAAACAGTTTTCTTATAGGGTCAAAAAGCTTTGTATATGTGGCAGGATTAGATCTTGGGGTTCTGCCTATTGCGGACTGATCAATCTCGATAACTTTATCAATATTTTCCATTCCTTTTATTGTCCTAAAAGGAAGAGGTCTTTGAAGGCTTCTATAGAAGTGTTCTCTTAAAATGGGGTATAATGTTGCGTTAATTAAGGATGATTTTCCGCTCCCGGATACACCTGTGACACATGTAAATGTCCCTAGGGGAATAGTCAGCTTGTCTCCTCTAAGATTGTGTCCGCTTGCTCCTAGAAGCTCTATTTTTTTGCCATTTCCGGTTCTTCTTTTCCGGTTATAGGGAATACTTCTTGTTTTGTTTAAATATTCGGCAGTAATGCCGTTGGTTTTGAGAAAATCAATGGGTATCCCCTCGTTAACCAGTTCTCCACCATTCTTTCCTGCACCCGGACCAAGGTCAATTAGATAGTCCGAAGCAAGCATAATATCCTTGTCGTGTTCTACAACGATAACCGTATTGCCGATTTTAGATAAATCTCTTAACGATTCTATTAATTTATGATTATCTCTTTGGTGGAGGCCAATACTTGGCTCATCCATGATATAAGTAATGCCTGTGAGTTGAGAACCTATCTGTGTTGCAAGACGCGTGCGCTGAGCTTCTCCTCCGGATAATGTCCTTGAGGGTCTATTCAGACTCAAATAATCTAAACCAACCTGTAATAGAAAATCCAACCTGTATTTGATTTCTTTAATTACCTCTTTAGCTATTAATTTCTGTCTTGGGTCAAGATGGTTGTCTATGTCATCAAACCACTCCTTTAATTCACTTAGGTCCATTTCTCCGAGTTGACCAATATGAGTTTGAGCAAGTTTGAAATGTAAAGATTCTTGTTTGAGTCGATATCCTTCGCAAGTTGGACAAGTCACAATAGTCATAAAATCTTCAGCCCACTTTCTGGTTTTTTCAGAAGTCGTAGTAGCAAACCACCTTTTGAGCATATTTACGATTCCTTCGTTCGCCAAATCATAGACAAAATCATGTGGAGAATAACCAAGTCTAAAATCAAAAGTATCATCTCCTCCAAATAGCATAATTTCCAGTGCTTCTTCCGGAATATCACGTATAGGAGTCGATAAAGTGAATTTGAAGCGTTTCGCAATTGACCTTAATTGTTTAAATGTCATATTATCCCGGGCTTCCCCAAAAGGCACAATTCCCCCTTTGTTAATATTATTGGAGTCATCAGGAATTACTTTTTCCATATCAACTTCATTTAGCAGACTCAGTCCTTTGCAATCCGGACATGAACCATAGGGAGAGTTGAATGAAAAGGTGTTCGGTGAAGGTTCTTCGTAAGAAAGACCAGTATCTGAACACATTAGTTTATTGCTGTAAGGAATTACTTCATTTGTATCAAGATCACATACTTGAATAAAACTATCACTTAATTTAAATGCAACTGCCAGGGATGACGCAATCCGTTTTCTCTTTTCGGGTTCTGATTTTATCCTGTCTACAACGATTTCTATGTCGTGTACTTTGTAACGGTCGATCTGAAGACCGGGAACTATATCTTTAATTTCTCCATCAATCCGGGCTTTTGTATAACCCTTCTTTCTCATTTGTTCAAAGAGTTCACGATAATGTCCTTTGCGCGCACGTACCATTGGTGCAAGCAAGGCTATTTTCTTTCCTTCAAATTTTTTGAGAATTTGTTGAATAATCTTTTCCTCAGAATATTTAACCATTCTTTTCCCTGTATGTATCGAGTAGGCCTCTCCGATTCTTGCGTACAAAAGCCTGAGAAAATCATAAATTTCCGTAGTTGTTCCCACTGTAGATCTAGGGTTCCATCCAGTTGTTTTTTGTTCAATTGATATTACCGGGCTTAAGCCGTCAATTTTCTCTACATCAGGTCGTTCCATTTTGCCGAGAAACTGGCGGGCATATGAAGAAAAGGTCTCAAGATATCGACGCTGTCCTTCTGCATAGATCGTATCAAATGCAAGGGAAGATTTTCCACTTCCGCTTATTCCTGTAATTACAACCAGTTTATTTCGCGGAATATTAACTGAAATATCCTTGAGATTGTGCTCCCGCGCGCCTATTACTTTGATATGTGAATGTTTCAAATAGAAGTGATTATAAATAATTAATCTGGCAAGCTCCGATAATGTTTAGTTCTAAGCAAGATATTGCTATATATAATCACTTCTTAATTGCAAACAGATACTTTTTTAACTCATCTTTTGTCTTAGGGAATAAAAACAATAAACCGATCATATTAGGAAAAACAAGCGCTAAAATCATGGCGTCAGAAAATTTTATGACAGCGTCAAGTGTTATAGCTGCACCCAGGATGGTGAATAGTAGAAATATTAGTTTATAAATAAGATCCGTTATATGCCTCTTCCCAAAAAGATATTTCCAGGCTTGAAGTCCATAGTATGACCAGCTCAACATTGTTGAAAAGGCAAATAATATTACAGCTACTGCCAAAACATACGAAAACCCAGGTATCGCAGTTTCAAAAGCTAAAGAAGTAAGATTTACCCCTCCAAGTCTTTCTCCGGTTGAGTGAATTAAAATTTCATTATTAATTACATCTCCATAGTTAAAGACATGGCTCTGGTTAAAGAGGACTATCACAATAGCAGTAAGTGAGCAAATTAGTACAGTATCAATAAATGGCTCTAATAGTGCTACTAGTCCTTCAGATGCCGGATATCTTGTTTGTACCGCCGCATGAGCAATGCTTGCCGATCCTGCTCCTGCTTCATTAGAGAAAGCCGCTCTTCTAAATCCTTGAATAAGAACTCCGATGATTCCACCAGTAATGGTGGCCCGAGGAGTAAATGCTTCTTTAAAAATAGACGCTATTGCGTCATCGACAGCCGTGATATTACTGAAGATGATAAACAACGCAGCCATAACATAAATCAAGGCCATTAGTGGTACAATTTTCTCTGTCACCTTCGCTATCCTTTTGATCCCTCCAAGAATGACTATGCCGACCAAGAGCGCAAACACAACCCCAATAATTGTTCCGACACCCGGTCCTGAAATATTGAATCTGGTAATAATTTGTGCTGCCGCCTGATTGGATTGAAAGGCGTTGCCACCACCAAATGATGCGCCTACACAAAGAACTGCAAATAAGGCTGCCAGAATTCGGCCAACTTTTGCCTTTCCTGCTTCCTTCATACCTTTGGACAGATAATACATGGGGCCTCCATAAACCTGCCCGTCTTGTCCTATTTCTCGGTCAGTAACCCCGAGTGTACATTCGACAAATTTAGTAGACATACCCAATAGGCCGGCTAATATCATCCAAAAAGTCGCACCAGGACCTCCCAATGAAATTGCAACTGCAACCATCGCAATATTGCCTAAGCCTACGGTACCTGAAACAGCTGTTGCCAGAGCTTGAAAATGATTTACCTCGCCAAAATGTGCTTCATTTTTAATTGTATTCTGAACATCATCTTGCACGCTTTTACGCACTGAACTATCCGGATGATCCAGGTGGTCAAATTTTCCTCTGACTACCCTTATGGCTGTAAAAAAATGAGTAACGTTTAAAGCACCGAAGTAGATTGTAAAAAAAGAAGCACCACCTATTAATAATATTAAGACTATCGGTATCCCCACAACCCCAAGTGGTATTTCTGTAAAGACCAGGTCTTCCCACATTTGAGCAATTGGCATAAATACATCATTGATTTTCTGATCAAGTCCCTCATCAGATACTTGGGCAGAAAGATGATACAAGGTTCCAGTGAGTAACAGGGAATGTTTTGTTATCAGGCCGATAATATTCTTCTTCATCTTTTGAAGTCAAAATTGGCAGATAGCGACACTCTGAATCCTATATGTCTAAAATAATTGTTAATTGTCAGTAAGAGATCTTACTGACAACTACTTTGAAAAGATATGTATTTATGGGCTTTCTAACGAAATGTTTTCCTTCGCAAGACGTATTCTTATTTTTCTTTCACGGTTGTCTGATGATTCAAAAAGAGACTCCTTGAGTGGAAAATAATGCTGTTCTTTTGTCCAAGATTCGGGACCAAATAAGCCATTTAATAAAGAAACTATCAATCTTTTGATTTGGTTATGGTCATGTATATCATAGAGCTTTTTATCTCTTGTGTTCTCTTTTGGTTTTATTTCCAACCACCCGTCTCGAACCATCTTTCTTCTGTGGGCAAACTTGTTTAATAAGTTATAATTGCTGTTAGTTAAAGTAATAGGTCTGGGCTTTATTCCCGGGATTCCGGTTATTACAGCATAATAAATCACTTTGTCCGGATTTTTTCTTTCATAGAACAATCGCAAGCCCATCAATGAAGGATGGGGTATAACATTTTCTGACAGTTCTTTCACCCAACTTAGAGCCAATGCAAAAAAGATCATAATTAGTGAAGTTTTAAAAATTGCAGAAAATAATGTCAGGTTAATATCAGCGTCTGTTAACTTATATAATTGCGCTATGAAGGTGATTCCAATAGAGACTAAAGACAAATAGGCCAATAGTACAAGTTGTCTTTTTTTAAAAGATGTCCACAAAACGCTTCCAAGAAAAAGAAGGGTGAGAAAGGCAAAATAAACATCCGGTTCACTTACCATATTATATGTTCGAAACAACCATATCTTGCTCAGAGTAGGAAGGATGGAAAAAATAAAAGGTAATCCTATGATAGCATACCAGTACTTTGATTTTATAACTGATTCTATACGAGATGGGAGATACTTAAACCAAGGTAGTGCCAGGAGAATAAACAGGCTGTTAAATAAAGAAAAAAGGCTTCTGAACACTTCTAGGTGCCCTTGTTTATAATGTACAGAAGTTGCAAAGATTATTTCCGTTAGACCAGAAAGACTCCAGCAAAGTACAGATAGTGCCAACCAGACCTGGCCAAAGTCTCCTTTTTTCTTTCCAATATGCCACCAAATAGCCAATAAGGATAAAAAGGCAAAAGAACAGACAGATAATTGCCACCAGCCAAAAAAGTACAATATTTCTGCCTCAAATTGATTCACGGTCTTTACATCTTATCGATCATTTCTATGGCGACGGTTGAGATCTTTTCTCCTGCTTTTTGAGCCACTTCTATTACCTCGTCATGAGTTACTTCTTTTATTGCAGAAATAGGAAAACATTTATTCGTTATAGCCGTAAGTACGCAAGATTCTAAAGCCATGTGTTTGGCTACAATAATTTCAGGTACCGTGGACATACCTACTACAGTAGCGCCAATAATATTGAGGAAATTATATTCTGCTTTTGTTTCAAGATTTGGTCCTGGTAAGCCAGCATAAACACTCTTGTGGAGGTTTATATTACAATTTTTTGCAACCTCGAGGGCCAGATCAATTAACCTGGGACTATAGGCATCTTTCATGTCGGGAAACCTGGGTCCAAGTCGTTCATCATTTGGCCCATTCAACGGGTTTTCATGATGTAGATTAATATGGTCAGTTACGACTGTTATATCTCCAGCTTCAAAGTTTTCGTGTATACCACCTACCGCACTCGCTATTAATAGGACTTGTACACCCAAAAATTTAAATACACGGACAGGAAATGTAACTTCATTCATAGAATATCCTTCGTAGTAATGGTATCTCCCTGCCTGTGCCACGATAAATCTTCCATTAATCAAACCAAACACAAGAGCCCCTTCATGCCCTTTTACTGTCGTCGGAGGAAAATGTGGTATATCTTCATATGGTATCCGATGAGTGATTTCGATTTTATCAGCAAATCTACCCAGACCGGAACCCAACACTACTGCGACCTCCGGTTTTCTTCCAACTATATTTAATAAATAGGATGTAGTTTCTTGAATTTGATTGAAATATGACATGGGCGCAATTTGACTACAAAAGTGTTAAATAATATACGCATGAAACACTTCCAGTTGGATTTATAATAAATAGTGACATGGTTAGAAAGAAGAAGAATCCAATTTATTTGAAGGGATCGCTATATTTCATGTTTATTGTGACCTCTCTATCCGTAAGTGTTTTCAAAAAAGCAATTAACTCTTCTTGCTCATTTTGTTGAAAATTGAATTTTACAGGTTCTTTAGTTCCGTTATTTGATTTCAATAACTCATTTGATAAATTCTTATGAGCTTGAATTCCCGAGCTATAATGCGCTATAACTTCCTCAAGGCTGGCAAATCTCCCGTCATGCATATAGGGAGCAGTCAATTCTATATTTCGAAGAAAAGGAACTTTAAAAAGACCGTTGAACTCCGGCCCTTTTAATA
>JAJCYJ010000547.1 GCA_029262975.1 Saprospiraceae bacterium | reverse complement strand
CAATAGTAACCACCGACCGTGATGATAAAATTGAAGCCTTTAAGAAAGTAGCTCAATTTGTATTTGATCTAAAAGCTTCAGGGAAAATTGAAGATTACAATCAAGTTGCTTTTCTATTTCCTTCACTTGCCTTTAGAGGTGTTAAGAACGGATCAGTAGCTGGTTTTGAATCCGCTTTAAATGATAAAGGCATTCAGGTTTTTGCTCCACGAGCTGGTCGTTTTTTAGATATCCCAGAAGCAATTCAAATTTTTGGACTGCTCTTTCACATTCTTGAGAGACCAAGCCACCAAGGACAAGCAAGTGGTGGGTTACGTGATTTTCGCCAATGGCAAGTTGGAGCCATGTATCAAGCAGAGCAATTGATGGCAGAAGATAGTCTATTGAAAGAATATGTGACTGACAAACAAGAAGAGATTAAAAAGATCATATCAGATTATGAAGCTTTGATGAAAGTGATCAACAAGAAGAAATGGAAACTTGATAATAATCTCAAGCTTGATATGATTCGTGATTTGGCATCAGCAAGTGGATTGTCACCTAAAGCAAAAGCTACGCTTCAAAAAAGAGCATTTCTTGAACTTTTGAAGAAAAAACAACAGGCCAAGCAACCCGTATCCTTGAAGTATGTCGTGAACCGTGTTACATCTGTGGACTGGAGTGTACTGGATTTGTTCTATCACTTGAATGGCTTCAAGCATTTTCAAAGAATGTATGAGCTGGCAGAAGAAGGAATCGATGAAGGACCAGTTTGTAACCTCGGGTTGATAACGCAATACCTTGCTCGTTTTATGGAAGAATATACACCAATCATCACGGCTTCATTTCTTTCGGATAGGAAATTTGCCAATACATTTGTTGGTTCATATCTCTATGCGATATATCGATTAGGAGAATCTGAATATGAAGATACCAATGATCCTTTTCCAAAGGGTCGCATACCCTTCTTAACGATTCACCAATCGAAGGGTCTAGAGTTCCCATATGTCGTACTCGGGAACTTAAATAAAAGGGATCGTGATGCTGATAAAAAAGAAATCATCGTTCGAGAACTTCTTGAAAAAGAAGGAGAACCTTTGGATAAGATCTCCCACTTCGACAACATGCGCATGTTTTATGTGGCATTGTCAAGAGCCAAGCAGATGACGCTTCTACCTCAATGGAAAGGGCAACAGAAAAGTCAAGCTTTCAAGAACATGTTCTCTCAAAATAATTATCCAGTTATAGAATCAGTGAATTTGGAGGAATTGCCTCTTACTAAACATGAAGAGGATGATCTTGGAAAAAGCTATTCCTATACTTCTGATTATTTGAATTATCAACAATGTCCAAGAAAATATATGACGTTTAGGAAATATGGATTCATTCCTTCACGTTCGCAAACGATGTTCTTCGGCAGCTTGGTTCATCAGACAATTGAAGATTTGCACCATTTACTCATTTCCGAAAAGAAGAAAAAAGAAACAGCTTGATGAAAGATTATCAAATCATTGATAAGATAAAAGAGTACTTCGAAGACAATTACGAATTGATGCGTCTTGAAGGCGGGCATGCTATAACCGAAGACATCAAGCAATTAGCGCTTACACAGGTGCTTTACTATTTTACCAAAATGCGTGATGTAGCTATGAAGGTGACTGACACGGAAGTGAAACTCACCTTACCAGATCAGAAGACACCAAAAGGAAGAAACTTCACAATTGAAGGAATTGTAGATATCGTACGTGATGATAACGAAACTTGGATGTACGATATCAAGACGCACGATACGGCCTATATTGAGTCGAATAAAGAGTTGTATGAAAAGCAACTCAATGTTTACGCACATATCTGGCAACAGCTGAGAGGTCAGGCATTAGATAAAACAGCAATTATTTCAACAGCGTATCCTGAAGGCCTCAAACAAGCTCATTTACTCAATGATCAATTCAGAATCCAATATGAATTGTCAAAATGGAATCCAATGATTGAATTGGATTTTGACCAAGAAAAAGTGCAAGAAGTGGTAGACCACTTTGCTGAAATTGTGGATTGTATTGAAGAGAAGAAATTCAAACCTGCTTCAGTTGAAACTCTGAGGTCAACCATGGAAGGAACGAATGCACTGTTTGGCACAAGAGTTTGCCGAAACTGCGATGTACGTTTCTCATGTGCTTCCTACCGAGAATATGCAACGAGTAAAGGAAAAGGAGAACGAGGAAGTTTTAGAAAATACTTTGATGATTTTGGTTCTGACACCGACAAAGAAGAATGGGTGAATGCAAACTTGGCAGTCAAGAGCCCTGATGATATTAACCCAGCTGAAATACGATAAAAAGATTAAAAAATAGATGGCACACGAAAGAATAAAACCGGAGTTTTTGTTTGATGAAGAGAAGATCGAACAACTAAAACAAATTGCACCTGAGTGTTTTGAAGATGGCAAACTGAATTTTGAAACCCTTCGCCAAAATTTAGGTGTTTGGGCACAAGATGAAGAAGATGGCGACTTGGAACATTTCGGTCTTTTTTGGCCTGGAAAGAAAAAGGCAAGAAAAGCAGCAACTATACCAGTTTTCAAGACATTAGAACCAGAATACGGCAATGGTCTTAATAGGCAAGGAGAAAGGGATAATGATAAAAAAAACAACTCTGATAATTTATTTATTGAAGGAGATAATTTGGATGTCCTTAAAACAATACATAAAAGCTATTCAAACAAAATTAAAGCAATATATATAGACCCTCCTTATAACACTGGAAAAGACTTTGTTTATTCAGATGATTTTACTGAAACTAAAGAAGATTATTTGAAAAGAACAAAACAAGTTGATGATGAAGGAAAGGCTTTAACAACTAATAAAAAATCAGATGGTCGATTTCACTCAAAATGGCTGAGTATGATTTATCCTAGGCTTCGAATTGCTCATAGCCTACTTAAAGATGATGGGATCATATATTGTAACATAGACGATAACGAGGTTCATAATTTAAGAGCGTTATTCAATGAAGTTTTTGGAGAAGAAAATTTTATTTGCCAATTGGTATGGAACTTAAAATCAGGTACTCAGGCTGGACATTTTACAAGATCTCACGAATATGTTTTAGCGTTTGCAAAAAACAAGGACTTATTACCTTTTTTCAAGGATCGATCTGGTGGTTTTATTCGGCATGGCGCACTAAAGAAAATATCTACCAAAAATCCATCTTCTGAAATCACATTTGAACCCGGTTTCGAATTCGAAGGTGAAAATGCTGTTTTTGAAGGTACCTTGGGTATCTCTGAGCAGCAGATACTTAAAGGTAAGATGATATTTGAAAATGGTGTTTTGAAAGATCCTGTTACGATAGAAGCTGGTTGGGCTATGAAAGATCAAGTACTTTCATGGATGAAGGGTAAAGAAACTTTCGATTCAAAAGGACAAAAAGTTACCAAATTTTGGTTTAATAATTCTGGTATGTTATGGTATGAAAAAGAAAGAGGTACGTTGCATCCTAAATCAGTGACTGGTGAGGGAATCGGAAACACAAAAGAAGGCACGGAAATTATTAATACGCTATTTGGTAAAAAATTATTTGATTATTCTAAGCCAATTAGCTTAGTCAAATCATTATTAAACACTATTGCTGAAGATGAAGACATTGTTCTAGACTTTTTTGCAGGTTCAGGAACAACAGGTCATGCAGTAATGGAATTAAATCAAGATCGTAACATCAATGTAAATTATATTTTGGTTCAATTGGATGAAACAATTGATTCATCATCAGACTTAGGTAAAAATGCAATTTCATTAGGCTATAAAAAAGTTTCAGAAATCACTAGAGAAAGATTACGACTAGCTTCAAAACAATTTTCAAAAATAGATGATCGTGGTTTTAAATCATTTAAAGTTGCTGATTCCAATTACAAAAAATGGAATGATGTTCAAGGAGAAGATGTTTCTCAACTTGAACATTCATTGGACTTATTCAATAGTTCTCCATTAAAGGATGATTGGAACAAGAACAAGCTTTTAACAGAATTAATGTTGCTGGAAGGTTTTCCATTGGATGCTACTCTATCTAAATCAACCATAGGTTT
>JAJCYJ010000546.1 GCA_029262975.1 Saprospiraceae bacterium | reverse complement strand
TTTTTTAATCCATGATCAATTAGTAAATCATAAGTTTTATAATGCCCGACAAATTATATTGGTCAGTGCTTCAAGCAAAACAGGACTCAGTCTGGCCAGTTGTCTGAAAAATGAAAATGTAAGAGTCATCGGACTGACTTCAGCCAGAAATGTTGAATTTGTGAAAAGCACGGGTTATTATGATTCTGTTTATACATATGACCAGATAGAACAAATACCTCAGGAAGATTCGGCAATTGTTGATTTTGCAGGAAATCACTCTATAGAATTAGCTGTACAAAATCAACTTGAGGGTCATTTGAAGAATGTTTGCATGGTCGGAATGGTGCGATATGAGGACAGCAAAGAAAAGAACCTGCTACCGATGAAACCAGAATTCTTCTTTGCACCGACCTATGCGGCGGAGAGAATTAAGGAGTTAGGCCCAAAAGAATTTGGAATCAGGCTTTCTGCAAAATATAATCGCTTTATAAAAGATGCCAGCAAGTGGATAAACATTGTGGCACATAAGGGCAGTGCTTCTTTATCTGACATACATCATAAGATGACAGACGGTAAAATAGCTGCAAGTGATGGACATATCATATCATTTTAAAAATAATTAAGACGAACCATATGAATTTTGAATTTACAGAAAAGGCCAAAGAATGGCAGGTAAGAGTTAAGGCATTCATGGATGAACATTGCTATCCAATTGAAAAAGAAGTTCATGATTTTGTTGAAAATCATGACAATAGATGGAAGGAATATCCCGGTATAGCAGCGCTTAAAGAAAAAGCAAAAGCAGCTGGTCTGTGGAATCTCTTTTTAGCAAAAGAATATGGCGATCTCAGCCCGGGGCTTACCAATCTTGAGTATGCCCCACTCTGCCAGGAAATGGGAAAACTTACCTGGGCACCTGAAATATTCAATTGCGCTGCTCCTGATACAGGCAATATGGAAGTGCTGGCTAAATATGGCACAAACGAACAACAAGACCAATGGCTCACCCCCCTTATGAATGGCGATATCAGATCTGCCTTTTTGATGACAGAACCAAGAGTAGCCTCATCAGATGCTACTAATATTGAGACATCTATAGTAAGGGATGGAGATCAATATGTGATCAATGGCAGAAAATGGTGGTCTTCTGGTGCTATGCATCCGCGTTGTAAGCTATACATCGTAATGGGCAAAACTGACCCTACAGCTCCCCGACATGTACAACAGTCAATGATCTTGGTGCCGGCAGACACACCGGGCATAAAAGTGATGCGGCCTTTATCCGTCTTCGGCTATGTCGACTCTCCCTATGGTCATGCAGAAATTGATTTGAGCAATGTACGTGTACCTGCGAGCAATCTCCTACTTGGAGAAGGAAGAGGATTTGAAATTGCCCAGGGACGTCTTGGACCAGGAAGAATTCATCATTGCATGAGACTGATCGGATGTGCCGAAAGATCTCTGGAATTAATGTGCAAACGAGTAAAAGTGCGGGAAGCATTTGGTAGATTAATAAAGGACTTCAGCAGTATCCGACAAGACATTGCGAAGTCAAGATGCGAAATAGAGCAAGCCAGGTTACTCACGTTATCTGCTGCGGATAAAATAGATAAGTTCGGCTCCGCCGGAGCGAAAGATCTGATAGCCATGATTAAGATTGTCGCACCTGCGATGACTTGTCGGGTGACAGATCGGGCAATGCAAGCTCATGGAGGAATGGGATTAAGTGGAGATACACCGTTGGCTTCTTATTACACATATGCACGGACGATCAGGTTGGCGGATGGCCCGGATGAAGTGCACATGCACCAATTAGGGAGAAACACGGTGAACCAGGTGTAAGCGTTGACAAAGTACTCTGGCAAATGATTATAGCCTATGGCTATAAAGTCAAATTTTGAATATCAGTATTTCTGAAATACTTGTCAAAAGCGAGATGTAATTCGATGACAGTTGTTATATGTAAATCATCTGGGGCACATGCTGTATGTGTTCACCGAACTATCCTCATTTCTGATAAATGAATGTGTCTTTATGTTAATTGGATTAATATCTGATACCCATTCTTATCTCGGACCTGATGTGAGAAAACATCTTAAGGATTGTGATGAAATCTGGCATGGTGGTGATATAGGTGATCTCCAGACTGCAGAAGAGATAGAAGCCATTGGTCCAGCTGTGCGCATGGTATGGGGTAACATAGACGGACATGAGTTGCGTGTACCTTTTGAAAAAGACCTGATCTGGATATCAGAAGGACTAAAAGTATACATGACACATATAGGAGGATATCCCGGCAGGTACTCTAAACACGCTTATCACATTATAAAAAAGGAGCAACCTGGGCTTTTTATAAGTGGACATTCTCATATACTAAAAGTCATGAAAGATGCCCAGAATAATTTGTTGCATATGAATCCTGGCGCATGCGGCTATAAGGGTTTTCACAAGTTTCGGACAATCTTAAAATTTGAAATCAATAACGGAAAAGTAGAAAAACTAAGAGCTATTGAGTTGGGTCTGCGAGGCAAGGTGCTAGTATGAAGTAATATTGTTAGTCGCTCCGTGCTACTGGAAAAGTCTCTTTTTCAATTGTTATCTTTAACTGGTTTCTCAACTACGCTCGATCACCTGGAATACTATTCATCCTACGGTATCTCCCTCGCTACTGGAAAAGTCTCTTTTCCAGTTGTTATCTTTAACCGGTAATCTTGATTACGCTCGATCACCTGGCTTACTACTCATCTTAAGTCATTCAGGTGGTTGAGCGGAGTCGCAACCACATTTAATGGAAGACTGAGTGTCCTGTGAAACAGCGAATGGACTGAATGTCCATTCGACGAAGGAACCGAGGATTCCATGCCGAGGCTAGAACAAATATTGAGATTAAATAAGGTACCCTTCCAAAGGCAGATACGCGTGACTCCTATACTGAGACATACAGAATGATCCAAGTATCTATCTTATAATAATAAACGGAAAGTAGTATGTAATGATATAAAACAAAGAAGCCGATCAACATAGTTGATCGGCTTATATAATTTAGAACTAAAGGTGAAGTATTAACTTAATACTACGTTCACTGCATTTAATCCTTTTTTTCCTTCTTCAACGTCGAAGCTTACTTTATCTCCTTCGTTTATTGAATCTTTAAGTCCATTTTCATGAACAAACACATCTTTACCACCTTCATC
>JAJCYJ010000545.1 GCA_029262975.1 Saprospiraceae bacterium | reverse complement strand
AGTCAAGTATTGTGAGGTTACCGATAACTTTGAATTTGAAGAGGGAAAAATATCCCTGAATGGCGTCACCCTGGACAATTCTTCAAAACTCATAGGCAAAACTATAGGCGAAATTGCTTCGGCTAATCCTGAGTTTAAATTTAAACCGGTAGCGGTATTGAGAAATAATGAAGAAACGATTGTTCCTACAGATGAAACAATGCTTCAGGCCCAGGATCATATCTATTTTGTGAGTCCTTCCAATCATATGAATCCGTTATTAAAGTTCATTGGGAAAGAACTAAAGAAAATCAGAAATATCATGATACTTGGTGGAAGTGCTTTAGGTCTGAAAAGTGCTTTATTGCTTGAGAAAAACTATAACGTGACGATAGTTGAGCGAAACAAGCAAGTCTGTAAGGAGCTCGTAGAAAAATTAAATCATACCCTCGTTATCAAAGGTGATCCAAGTAATATAGAACTTCTCAGAGAAGAGGGCTTAGATCGAATGGACGCTGTAATCGCATTAACGGGTAATTCTGAGATTAACATCATAGCTTGTCTATCAGCCGAAAAAGTGGGCGTGTACAAGACAATCGCGCTCGTCGACAATACCGATTATACACATATCTCACAACATATCGGAGTAGACACTTTGATCAATAAGAAACTAATCGCTGCAAATAATATATTTCGGTTCGTGCTTAAAGGAAAAGTGGAGGCCATGACTTCTTTGAATGGAGTAGATGCCGAGATCATTGAGTACCTAGTTCATAAGAAAAATCAGCTTACTAAGAAAGCTGTCAAGGATCTTCCCCTACCTAAAAATTCAATGATTGCTGCGGTTATCAGAGATGGTCAAAGCATAATTCCGGAAGGAGATTTCCATCTCAATATCAATGACAAAGTGATTGTATTGGCCAACGAAGAAAGTGTCTCTGTTGTAGACCGGCTATTTAAGTAATGTTAGTTAATTTAGAACCAATATCCAATCTTATAGGTGCCTTGCTGGTATTCGTAGGCATTGTCTTATTAGGCTGCCTTCCGGTTAGTCTGATCTTAGAAGATGATCAATGGCTTACCTTTTTATGGTCTTCATTGATTACCATAACAGTAGGTGGTATTATGTGGTCGTACAACTTTGCAAGCTTTACAACAGTAAACAAAAGAGAAGGGTATATCGTCGTAGCTCTTGGTTGGTTTAGTGTTTCCATTTTTTGTATGCTTCCTTATTTGATAAGTGGAAGTATAACATCGGTACACAATGCCTTTTTCGAAAGTGTCTCTGGTTTCACAACTACAGGTGCTACGATTCTACAGGATATAGAAGCTATAGCTCCTTCTATTCTGCTTTGGAGAAGTATAACCCAATGGATTGGTGGTATGGGTATCATAGTACTTACAGTGGCTTTGTTTCCTTTGTTGGGCATCGCAGGAATTGAGCTTTTCTCTGCAGAAGCCCCGGGGCCGACATCTGATCGAATACATCCAAGGATTAGGGATACTGCAAGAACGATTTGGTTTGTTTATGTTGGGCTCACAGCAATACTATTCGCAATACTTATGGTTGAAGGTATGGGCTGGTTTGATGCGATCAATCATGCCCTTACTACCATGGCCACCGGGGGCTTCAGCACTAAAAACCAAAGCATTGCCCATTTTACAAGTCCCTTAATACAATATACATTGATCATTTTCATGATTCTGGCAGGGACTAATTATACAGTTCTTTATTTGGGTCTGACTCGTAAGTTCAAGAAGATTTACAAGAATGAGGAATTCAGGATGTATATGATTCTCTTAGTGCTCTTTATAACTTTTGGAACGGTGTCACTTAGGAATACGATGGGATATGATTGGGAAGAAAGTTTTAGAGCTATTTCATTTAGTGTTGTTTCGGTTATTACCACCACAGGATATATAACTTATGACTATACGATGTGGGGCCCAGCCTTTCTAATCTGTTTTTTCATCTTACTTTTTTGTGGTGCCAGCGCAGGTTCTACGAGTGGAGGTGTAAAACTTATAAGACATCTGGTCTATATGCGTAATGCTATTTTAGAATTTAAAAGAATCATTCATCCCAGGGCGATGATCAGGTTAAAAGTCAATAAAACGATTGTCTCACCTCGGATTTTGACACATATTCTGGTCTTCTTGCTTTTATATCTATTCCTATTTGTGATGGGCGCCATTATCTTAACAATGTTGGGTCAGGATTTAATAACCGCAATAGGTGCCAGTGCTACAAGTCTGGGTAATGTCGGTCCTGGGATCGGAAGTGTAGGTCCTGTTGATAATTATGCCCACTTACCTGTAGCTGGAAAATATGTTCTTTGTTTTCTTATGATCTGCGGTCGTTTGGAAATTTTTACGATTCTGATCCTGTTTTCTCCTTACTTCTGGAGGGATAATTAGGGTTAATTGATAATTGATAATTGATAATTATGGGTTTGGTGGGTTGGAAGAGATAAGTACATTTTAATGTGCTTAAGTGCTTATGTTCCTAAGTGCCTATAAATGTGCTAAATTGAAAATGTCCTCCTTTTCAAAGGAGGTGGCCACAGGTCGGAGGATTTGCTCCTGCTTGCAGCTCTCTCTTAGAAGAGCCACTGTTTATTCGTATTTAATGGGTTTGGTGGGTTGGAAGAGATAAGTACATTTTAATGTGCTTAAGTGCTTATGTTCCTAAGTGCCTATAAATGTGCTAAATTGAAAATGTCCTCCTTTTCAAAGGA
>JAJCYJ010000544.1 GCA_029262975.1 Saprospiraceae bacterium | reverse complement strand
ATGTTATTTTGAAATATTTCTTTTTTCTACTCATTACCATATAATTATGATGAGCCAATTTTTATTTTTTAAAATGAAGACCCTTGTTTAATTTCAACAATTTCTCCCCTTCTCTCTTTTGACGCTTCTGGGCTATATATAGAATTCTGGCGGTCATATAAGGCATCACTAACATTGTCCGGAGCCAAGCTTTCGCCATAAGACAACTCCGTAATTTTAAGCTGACCGTTAGCTATAAACTCTTTAAGCACCCCATCTTGGTAATCATTTAATTCATTATATATAGAGACAACTCTGCGTTGACTTAAAGAGAGGTTATATTTAGTATCAGCTCTTGGGCTCGCAAATCCTCGAATGGAGAGGTCAAAAGAATTTCCATCTTTTAATTGGCCATATATATAATCGAGGAATCTTAAAAATCTATCATACCCTCCCTTCACGTCATCTTCAAAAAAGGATTCTACCCGGCTTTCTGCTAAGGCTTTCTCGGCACCAACCAGATTGCGTGAGTATTCTTCTTTAAATTCAAATTTCTGAATTACAAAATCGTCAAACGTCTGTGAATAGATGAGATTGGTAGTTAGTGCATTTGACCTTCTTTCGGGAATATCATTGTCAAAATATAGAGCGAGAGGAAGATAAATATTCAAATCTCGTCTTATCAGATACAAGTTTTTAGTAATGGTCCCAGATCCATCATTGTCAATGGCAATAAATTCTACTGAATCATCATAATAGCGATCTCTACTGGCTGAAACTCTGTAACTGTGATTTGGAATTACATCAAATTTGAAGTCATTTCCTGATTCATTCGTAACAAGAATTTCCTGAATAGAATTATCGGTTAAATCTTCTAGTCTTACAGTTGTACCTGGTAGAGGTTCTCTCGAAATATCATCAAAAGTGAAGACTGCCAATTCTAACGTACTTCTCTTTAAGTATATCTTTCTTATAATTTCTCCTGATTGAAATACTGTATTGGTATTAACGGGAAGAGTATCCGTATGGTAACCAGGTCTGGAACTGACTAAAAGGTAACTTTTGTTCCTGTCGACTTTAAATATGTGATCATTGGCAAGATCATTGGTAATTACATTCAGTTCGGTACCTGTGCCAGCATCAACTAATTGTACAGTAACTCCTTCCAGACTATCCAGTGATTTTGCATCAAAGGTTAATGCATTCAGTGTGATTTCCAGCTCGTTTACATCTACTTTATAAATGTCATAACAACAGGATTTATGATTCTCATCTATGTATAACGAACCAGGTCTGTTAGAAGATAACAAACCATTTTCTCCTTCTTTAGAAAGGGTGTAGAAAACATCATTATAACTACTATTAGTTGGTGCTAACAGATTTTGTGCTCTTTGAAAACCAGATGCAGTTTTTACGCTTCTGAATACGTCAAATCCACCTAATGACATATCTCCGTCTGTGCTAAAATAAAGTACCTGAGAGTTATTATGAAAGAATGGAGTTATATCATCTCCGGTAGTATTTACGGCGCTTAAATTGACGGGATTCGCAAATGACTCAATTCCGGTAATATTGGATGCCCATATATCCAATCCTCCTTTACCTCCTTCCCTGTCAGAGACGAAATACAAGATTTCTTGACCTGATGTTTTGTCAAACCCAATATTCGGTTGAGTATTCGTAACTGTATCTATGTTAATTGAAAGTTTGGTAGAATCACCAAAATTCCCATCTCCAAGAACAGGTCTGCAATAAATGTCACATCTGATATCGTCACCATCATTTATATAAGAACATACAGTATAGAAAACTTTCGACCTATTCATGTTATACGTGACATGCGACGTGTGCAGATTTTGCTCATTAAATGTCTCTGTTATTTCAACAGGAATACTATTTTCTACACTTGATAAAACTTTACCAATATGCTTATCAGTATACTTCTTTCTATTCTTGGGAAAATACCGAACAGACGTATAGACAATCTGCTCTCCATCGATTATTCCCGCAATTTCAGAATATTGAGAATTTATATTTGGTCCAAGATTATTAACAGTTACAGATGGTTCTGGATTATTTACTTTATCACTTGCCCATTCGATAGAAGATAATTCTTTTCTGGTTCTTGCTGTAAAACGCGCATTATCATCCTCATGTTCGCTTAGGTACAATTCATAATTCGTTTTTGCTTCGACATACTTAGCTTGCATTTGCTGCATATGCGCAAGATGAAAAGTTGCCGAAGGATATTTGACATCACTATCATTCTTTACAACATAGGTATAGAGTTCTTCTGCTTTACTATAGGATTGAAAGTTTCTGGCCGCCTGACCTGCTCGATAATGAAGATCTATACTGGCAGTATCAAATTCTATTGCCTCCAGGTAATAGATCAAAGCACCATAATAATTTTCCGAGGCAAAAGCTTCTTCACCAGCACTTATAAATGCCTTCTGAGTCTGACCCCAACTTGTTATTGATGCCAGCAAGCAAAACCCAACTATATATATTTGCTTCATGCTCATCTCATTAATATATTGGACAGACTTTAATTTTTCTCTTAACATCAGCAATGATATAATTAAAGTGCATTTCAAAGGATGTCGGCCTTCTCTGATCATGAATACTTCCGAAATCAGTAAGATCAATATCGTAATTCAATGAAAAATACATCTGTTTGAATTGGACAGCTACAATAGGAAACAAAGATTTACCGGAGCGCCAACCGACCCCTGCATGAAATTCTAATTCCTTTCCTCTATTTTGGTTAACATGAAATTTTCCCAAAGCACTGAATATGGACTCATTATAGTCTCCCTGAAACTGATATAGAGCATTGAGTTGTACATCAAATTTTTGGGTGAGTTGAAAACTTCCAATTCCAGTCAATGAAAACCGTCTGGGAAGGTTTACATGATCATCGGTATTGTAGGCTACATTTGGTTCAAGGACATGATATCCACCTAAGCCTATATCTAGTTTAGTACGTTTACTTTTCTGCCAGCGATAATTTAACCCTAATCCTGTCTCCAGAAAAGAAACTCTTTCTGTATTAAAATTTTCATTGCTTGAAAGAGTAGGATCAAATGAGACACCGTTCCATTGACTGTCAAAAGTCAAAGATTTACTGTCAAAGCCTCTTGTAGCATATCCAATGAGTGCCCCAACTGTGAATAGATTATTTTCGTTTATTACTTTTGTCCAACTACCTGTGACATCAATATTTGTAAGATTGATATCGGTTAGCTCTCCTTGTAAATCATAATTAAATAAGGCACCAACAGCAAAAAAATGCCCGTCGTTATGGCGGGGATAGATTTTGCGATCAAAAGATCCACTGAAAGTCGTCCAGGGTACCGGTACAGAACGCCACTGGCTTCTGTAACTCAGATTAACTCTTTTATCTCCGTTAAAGATTCCCGTTTTTGCTGGATTTACATTTAACGGAGAGTTGTAGAACTGCGAATAATGTAAATCTTGACCACTTAAACTACCAACAAGAAGTAGAAAAAGAGGATAGAGTAAAGATTTTCTCATCTCAGGCATAATGGTTTGTTCATAGAATTTGGCTTTGCAAACCCTCCACAGAAACAAAAAAAGTAAGGATTTACTCCTTATCTTCTAGTGTATACCCCATAAATGGTTCTAACCTGTCCAAATCAATACGTAAATGTACGTATAATTGAGCTTTCTTCTACCAGTATTTATTAGATAGAAATTTAACAATATATAAAAAAGTATCATATGTATGACCCCTTTATATAAGAATACAGAAATCCAGAAAATCGATCAGAATACGATTCGATTAGGAACTACTAGTTCAGAATTAATCTATAGAGCTTCCAAAAAATTTATCCAATGGTTAATAAATATTACATATGTTCCTGAAAATGTGCATGTTATATGTGGGGCAGGCAACAATGGAGCTGATGGCTATAAGGTAGGTCTTTTAATGGCAAATATGGGGTATCGTGTGTCTGTTTTTACGGTTGATTTGTTCGCATCAAGAAGTGGTGAAAATGCATTATTACAGAAACAAATTTTTGAAAGAATAGACATTTTTCATCAACTAATACGATCACCAAATGACATAGCATTTCAGGGAGATAATGTTATCTTAATTGATGCACTTTTAGGTAATGGGATTAATAGGCCGCTAACCGGGAATATTGATCAATTTGTAACACAAATCTCCAATAAATATGTACGCATATACGGCTTGGACGTGCCCTCTGGGCTGATGAATAGTGAACATATAACTGCAAATGCAATGAAATGTGTTGCAACATGTGCTTTTGAGTATCCTAAATTGGCATTCTTCGCTGCAGAACATGAAATATTTGTCGGTCACTGGCATTATGTTTCTATAGGTCTAATCTCTAATTCTGAAAAATCAGATAATGCGGATACCTTTCTTTTAAATAAAAGAGACATATCTGATCTAATTCAACCTCGGAATCAATTTGCACATAAAGGATTGATGGGGAGAGTGCTGTTCATGATGTCAGACAGTGGCATGACAGGGGCTGTAATTCTTGCAGCCAAAGCATGTATTAATATGGGAGCTGGTTATACAATGATTTTGTCCAGTAAATTTGCAAGTCAGATAATTATATCCTCCTTGCCCGAAGTGATTAATGTGCGTGAACCTTCACCTGATTTGTTTTCATCTATCGATGTGTTAAGTATAGGTCCTGGTCTTGGCATTTCGGAGAGAAGCACAGAGCAAGTAAAATTGTCCCTTGGCATTGAATCAGCTTGTCTAGTTTTGGATGCTGATGCTTTAAATATTATTGCCCTAAATAATCTGCAGAATTCAATCCCGAAAGAAAGTATTTTAACACCTCATATTAAAGAATTTGAAAAGTTGTTTGGGGTATGTGAAGGCCACTTTGATCGAATCCGATTACAACGTAAGAGTTCAGTTAGCCTTGGAGTCTACATTGTTTTAAAAGGCAGATATACATCAATTTCTGATCCTAAGGGCAATATTTATTATAACAAATCAGGGAATCCCGGCCTGGCAAAAGGTGGAACAGGCGATGTATTAACCGGAATGATCACCGCATTAGTTGCACAAGGCTATGCTCCTTTATCCGCTTGTCAGCTGGGTGTATTCCTACATGGTCACGCCGCTGATCTTTATGCAAGGGACTTTCATGAGTTAACAGTAGGTCCACTGAATGTAATCTCATATTTTGGAGTGGCACTGCAGAATATTATTAAATTAAATGAAAATTAATGAAAACAAAAATATGCGTATTGACCGGGGCGGGTATTAGTGCCGAAAGTGGTATAAAGACCTTCAGGGATGAAGGAGGATTGTGGGAAGGTCACAGGGTTGAAGATGTCGCAACACCCGAGGCATGGGATGCGAATCAGGATGTTGTCTTAAACTTCTATAATGAAAGGCGAAGGCAATTAAAGAATGTACTTCCTAATGCAGGACATGAACAGTTAGTTAGGTTGGAATCCTTTGCGGATACAGTAATAATCACCCAGAATGTTGATAATCTTCACGAAAGAGCTGGAAGTTCGCAGGTTATTCATTTGCATGGCGAGTTAAATAAGGTAAGAAGCACACGGAATTCATCATTGATATATGATTGGCCTGGCGATCTGAATAAAAATGATCTTTGTGAATTGGGTGCCCAGCTGAGGCCTCATATTGTTTGGTTTGGAGAAGCTGTACCTATGCTTGAAAAAGCCATTCTCGAAATAGTGGAAGCGGACTTTATTCTCATTATTGGTACCTCCATGCAAGTTTATCCAGCAGCCAGTCTTACATCCTATGCGCCTGATGAGGCTAAAATTTTATATGTAGATCCTCGCCCTCAAATAAATTATGAATTAAAACGACAAATAGAACGAGTAAAAATATTCGAAGGACCTGGGTCAGTAAAAGTAAAAGAGGCAGTGGATTATATCCAAACTGCCTCAAAATAATATATTAAAATAGAGATTTTCGATTGTAAATTAACTCCCACACATAAGACATCCCTCCTCCATCGTACAGATTTCTCCTTCAACAACTTCTTCCATTTCTGGTTTTTCTTCACTGTTTTTAGACGAAAACTTCTTTTGGTGCTTTTCGCTCAAAGTAAATTTGATCGGATCGACCGCTGCCTTTGATCTCAGATAATACATTCCAGTCTTGAGTCCTTTTTGCCAGGAATAGAAATGCATGGATGTCAGTTTTCCAAAGTTGGGATTTTCAATAAATAAATTCAGACTCTGGCTTTGACACACATATGCCCCTCTATCTGCTGCGAGGTCAATTATTGTTTTTTGGCTTATTTCCCAAACTGTTTTGTACAGATCTTTTAACGTTTTTGGAATATCAGGGAATTCTTGAATCGATCCATTTGATGCCATTAAACGCTCTTTCATGTCTTCGCTCCAAAGATCAATTTCAATGAGATCCTTCAGTAAATGTTTATTCACGATAATGTATTCACCACTTAATGTTCTTCTTGAATAAAGATTAGAAGTATAAG
>JAJCYJ010000543.1 GCA_029262975.1 Saprospiraceae bacterium | reverse complement strand
GGCACCACTAATCGTATCCAATGGCATTCCCAGGGCTAATCCGAGACCAAGCGACACCAGAACGAAGGATAAAAAAGTATTGAGTCTGATAACACCTATCAGAATTACAAGCAAGGCAATTCCGGCAAGGACGATGAGTATGGGCATATCTAAGTGATTAAGTGAACAATGTACGATTAGTCAAGAAATAAAATAACAACTACAGAAAGTTCTAAGCTTGCAGCATTAAAAGTGCCCCAGACTTGACTGTATACTTAAAGAAATTTTATTGAGAAACGTATGCTGCACGACTTATCAGGGTATATCTCTCAAAACTATCGCAATTAAATGTTCTGATTTTTTATTTAGTTAGGATTCCTAATTATATTTGTGCAGGCAATATTGCCCCTGTCTCTTAAACAGTTATAAAATGAACAAATCTATTTTTTATCACGCAGGATGTCCTGTATGTGTCAGTGCAGAAAAAGACATTCTTACACTTATCGGTCAGGAAAATGTGGAAGTAATTAACCTCGGCGAACACCAAGGCAAAATAATTGAAGCTGAGAATGTTGGTGTAACCTCAGTACCTGCTCTTGTCACTCCTAATGGGAATGTATTGCATATTAACTTCGGAGCTTCTCTTGATGACGTTAAACGTGCCTGACTTTTTTTTAGTCAAATTAATTAGGATTACTAACTTTGCCTGTGAGGGAATCTTCCCTTTCAGGCATTCTAATTCTTGTATATGAAAAAAAGTGTGTTTGATCCTACATCTCAAATCCAGGATAATACAAGTAAGATAGTTGCCGGTTTAGAGCGAATATCAGAATCTTTCCGTGTACTCCTGTGGGATCATGCCAAGGTCATAGGGCTCAGTCCCATACAAATTCAAATCCTGATATTTATCAGACACCACACAGAGAATATGTGTAATGTGAGTCACCTGGCCAAAGAATTTAATGTTACAAAACCTACTATAAGTGATGCCATAAGAACTTTGGAAAAAAAAGAACTAATTGAAAAGAATCACTCGAATACAGATAAGAGAGCCTTTTCTATTTGCTTATCTTCCAAGGGCAAGAAGACCGTAAAATCAACAGAAAATTTTGCTGATCCTATTAAAAAAATATTTCTTGAAAATAGCCAGGCTGAAAACGATCAGTTTTTTACCCAACTGTCCCACGTCATTTATAAACTCAACCAGGCAGGGGTCTTAAATATTCAAAGGACTTGCTTTGCTTGCCGGTATTATGAGAAGACTAAAAGTCATCATTACTGTAGACTGCTTGATAAAGCAATAGTAGATCATGAAATCAGGATAGATTGTCCGGAATTTCAATCATGATATCCTGGGGTTCTTAAAGATTTAAAGAGAATCCTCTAAAAGATCGGGTCTTCTTTGCTTTGTGCGCTCCAAAGCCTGGGTCCTGCGCCATTCATCAATAGCCGCATCGTTGCCTGACCTAAGGATTTCCGGGACTTGCCATCCTTTGTATTCACTCGGACGGGTATACACCGGAGGTGACAACAGACTGTCCTGAAAAGAATCGGTTAACGCAGAACTCCCATCATTAAGTACACCGGGCACCACCCTGGAAATACTATCAACCAGGACCGCCGCTGGCAATTCTCCCCCGGATAACACATAGTCTCCGATTGAAATCTCCATGGTTACATAGTTCTCTCTAATTCTTTCATCAATTCCTTTATAATGACCGCATATCAATAGATAAGCTGAACCCAGAGAAAGTTTATTTACAAGACCCTGCTCGAGGTTTACACCATCAGGAGTCAAAAAAATAATTTCATCATAATCTCTTTTCATCAACAGCTCCTCAATACATTCTGAAAGCGGTCCAACCATCATAACCATTCCGGCACCTCCACCATATTGGTAGTCATCAATTTGCCGATGTTTACCCTGACCATAATCCCTTATATCGATAAGATTTATTGAGATCAATCCTTTGTCCTTCGCCCGCTGCATGATGCTGTGATTAAATGGACTCTCCAATAAATTTGGCTGGCAAGTTATAATATCAAAATGTACGATCTTCTTTAATTTAAAATGGATGAAAAGTAAAATGAAGTTTTTGTCCTGGTTGCAATAATTTCAATTTCAGAATTTGCTCATGATATATTTTTCTAATCTCAACCAGTGTTTCTGCAGAAAGGTTGGCAATCATTGGTAAACCTGTTGCGGTCAATATATCTCTAAGCATTTTCAAAATATCTAATTGTTCTCCAGCATTCCAATATTCTGTCTGCAGTAAATTCACGAAATATTCAACTTGAAGCGCTTCTTCGTTAATATCAGGCCGGCTCTCTTTGTCTTCAAAATCATGGATATCTACACCTGAATTAATAATTCCATAAAAGCCCCGACGTATATGAAGCGTTTCTTCGACCGCGAAATGGGCCAAATCATGATCTTCAATCCCACGATGAAGTTTTGACCATGTCTTGCTACCATCAGATCGGGTAATCGTCAGAATCGTCCGATTATCTTTTGTTTTGTAAAATTCAATTTCCACGTCATTTATGCCTTCTTCTTTAATTGGGTGTAATGCTTATAGAAATAAGGTATCGTCTCAATTCCTTTATAGAAATTAAATACCCCATAGTGTTCATTGGGCGAGTGAATATCATCACTATCAAGACCAAAACCCATTAAAACGGTCTTTACTTCAAGCAACTCTTCGAACAGCGC
>JAJCYJ010000542.1 GCA_029262975.1 Saprospiraceae bacterium | reverse complement strand
CAGGTCGTTACTGGTAATTGTAGAAACTCCGATTAAAAGACCATCCAACGTAGACATAGCTGCAGCTAGAAGAACAATGCTGATCATCGAGAATACCCAATCGGGAAACATCTCTTTGAGATATGCTGTCATGACCAAATCCTGACGAAATGCGCCACTTGCGCCGTCGATCAAGGCGGATTCAGGCACCACTGCATAGGCCCAAAAACCAACCAGTAAGAGCATCGTGAATAGAAGATAAATGACGGCAAAGACGATGATATAATTGCGTACATCCCGATCACTTTTTACATACAGTGCCTTCGTCAGAATGTGCGGTTGACAGACTAATGCCGCCCCTATTAAAAAACCAGAAATATATACTGCAAAAGGCGAATTGAAAAGCTTGCTCTTCTTGTTGACAACATCCAATAATTCAGGACTCCGGGCACTGATATCTGCGAATAAATCATAATCACTAAAAAACATCAGCTCTATACCAGACCACACTACCAGCAGCGATACGACTATCATCAGAAAACCCTGGAATAAATTGGTATATACATGAGCATATGTCCCTCCAAAGATGACATACGTTGTCACAAAAATCAAAGTTATAAGAAGGGCAACAGTGTTGGAGACGCCAAGCAGTTGTTGCATCACAATAGAAATTCCACCGACGATTAAGACGATAAAAGCAAAGCTAAGGAGATTGAGAAAGGCAAAGTAAAGTGAAAAGTTGTTCGATTTATATCGCTTGCCTATCCAGTCAGGTATCGTCAATGCCTTAAAGGCATCGCCCTGGCGTCTAAATGAAAATGATAAGACCACGAGCATCAATAGAATGCCGGCAAAAACACTCAGTCCCAAGTGTAAAAAAGCCGAAAGACCATCGACATAAATAAATCCCGGGTTTATAATAAAGGTAGCTGCCGAAGCAGTACTTGTAGCAAGGGTTATACCTACGACAACTGCAGACATATCACCTTTGCCAATAGCAAAGCTGGTAAAGTCACCGACAGTCTTTTTGTAACCCAGCCAACCGAGATAAGAAGTGCCCGCCATGTATAAGATAAACAAGACCCAGGCGATCGTCATAAGACCTTTTCTATAAATGTAGTGATTGCAGCAACACTATCTACAGCTCCTTGCCCAAACATCATGGTTATATGATTCCCTGGTACCTGGACATATGTACAGTGTTTCATAGCCGATACCGTCTCTTTGGCCAATTCTTCAGGCAGGAGAGGATCGCCATTTTGATATGGGCCTATAGAATTGATCAGCAAAGTCGGCTGTTTCGAGGAGGATATATAAGTGAGCCATTGATCACCAAGGTTGAGAGAATCAACGGCCTGAATGATATGATTCAATTTAGATTGAGTCGTAACAGTACCATCTACCCGCTTACTAATATCTGCTTTAAAATAGGTGCTGAGCGCATCGCTCCATGTGCCATCGAGATAATTAGCACGCTTCATTTCATTCAGAAAGGCTTGTTCAGAAGGCCAGACTTTTTCTAATCTATCCATTGCCGGTGTAACCATTTCCCTGGAATTGGGATGCATGTGGGCAGCAGCATCTATCAGGATCATGGCTTTAAATAATTCCGGATGGAAGTACGATGTATATATAGAAAGAAGGGCACCAAATGAATGTCCCCCGATGATCGCCGACTCCCATCCAAAGTGGTTTGTGACAGCTATCAAGTCTTTCATGTGATCATCCATGCTATAAGCATTCTCTGGTTTACCACTTAATCCTCTTCCTCTCAAGTCCACTGCGACTACTCTGAAGTGCTCTGCCAGTCCAGCTTCAAGATATCCTGAAAAACAATACGCATTCGCCGTAAGACCATGACACAGGATCAAAGGTTCTTTATTTCCTCCAGTGTCGAGACAGTGAATGTCCAGGTTAGCTGACTTGATATATGTACTGTTCATTTTAATAAATCTTTACTGTGACAAATATTGTGTCCTGATCGTATTTTTCAGGACTTTACCTGCCACATTTCTCGGTAATTCTTGCATCATTATCACATCATCGATCTTTTGAGATCGAACATGCAAGCGTTCATTAATCCACTCTTTTAATTCATGTATATCGGAATCTACTCTTCGACTTACAATAGCAGCGACTGGTGTTTCACCCCATTTTACATGTGGTACTCCTATCACTGCGACCTCTATGACATCGGGATGGCCAAGTACTATCGATTCGATATCAGAAGGGTATACATTGACGCCACCGGATATGATCAGGTCCTTTTTGCGACCGACGATATAGAGAAAGCCCTCGCTGTCCACATATCCCACATCTCCGGTATATAACCATCCATCTCTGATTGATTCTGAAGTCCGTACCGGATCCTTATAGTATCCTTCCATCAAAAATGGTCCTTTGCCCACTATCTCTCCGATTTCACCTCGAGGGAGTTGAACATCTTTGTCATCTACAATTTTCATTTTAAAAAATGGGGGTGGTTTGCCTACTGAACCCATCTTTCTGGTGGCTTCCGTTTTGTCCAGGATCGTGACAAATCCTTCTGTCAGACCGTATAATTCATAAAACACCCCTGGTATTCTTCTTTCTAATTCCAATTTGTAGGATGTATCCAGTGGCGCTCCGACACTAAGGATCATTTGCAGTGCGGGAAGATGCTCTCTCGTAAAGTCATCACAATCGAGCATCTGAATAATCTGCGAAGGAACCAGTATGGTGTGCGTTACTTTCTCTTCTTGTAAAGATTGTAATACTTTAATTGTATCAAATCCCGGCATCAATAAAAAAGTAGCACCCATATACATCACGGGCATTGTTGTCAAATAGGATCCATTAAAAATTATAGACCCCGAATGCATGATAATACTTTCCGGTGTAATTCTAAAAGTGTTGGATAAAAGGGTCATATACAAAGCTCTTACACGATGAGAAAGCATGATTCCTTTGGGTTGGCCCGTTGTCCCACTGCTGTAGATGATATTGTACAAATCATCACTTTGAATAGCAGGAATCCGTGGGTTTTGATCACTGGATTTTGATTTTCTTTCTTGTAATGATGTATAGGGGGTATTGCGCTCCTCAGTCACCCAGATATTCTTGTCCTCCAAGTGGAGCTGTGCACGAACTAAATCCAGATGAGCAATCATAGATGACTGGGTGATCAATATTGAAGTGTCTGATTGATTGAGTAGATTGACCAGGCCTTCATCTCTAAGTAAAGGACTTAAGGGTACTACTACAGCACCTATTTTAGCACATGCCCAATAAGTCTCCCACAATTCAGGTGTATTTGAAAGCAGGGTAGCGACCTTATCCCCCTTCTTCAGATTTTCCCCAAGAAGTGCATGAGCAAGTCTATTAACTTCTTTGTTTAATTGAGCATACGACAACCTGCTTTCCTCGAATATAAAAGCCAGATGTTCAGGACGGTACCGCGCGTGATCACTTAGTATTTGGGAAATATTCATTAAT
>JAJCYJ010000541.1 GCA_029262975.1 Saprospiraceae bacterium | reverse complement strand
ATGGTTACTTTGAATAATGGCCAAAAGCCAATGTCGGCTCGACATCAAATTGAAATATTGGCTAGTAACATTTATGAATTTGAAAAATTGAAATTGAAAATTGTATCTGAAAAAGAAGCGGCAAATAAAAGATACAAAGATGCTCTCAAAAAATCAGATATTATTTCTGCCTACTTGGCATTTTTAAGCAACAATGTCAATTTAGATAGTAAAAAAATTATTCAAACTAAATTAGACGAACTGATAGCAAATCAAATTATTGAGTCTGATATTACTAGTGATAACATTGAGTTTGATGATGTTTTAGTTGAGATCGAAAGATTAACTAGGAATCGGTTGGATAATTTAAAGTGGTTTAAAAATGCAAATAACCTTATTGGGTTTTGTGTAGGAATAAAGAAATCTCTTCCGAAAATAAAAAAAATGAGCCAGAGTGAATTCTTTACATTGTCTTCAAATTTCGAAAGTGCTTTTAAAAATATAGATGTTTCAAAAATTAGAGTAAGCACTGAAAGAAAGAAACTATCTGCTTTTGTCATTGAAAAAATCGACAAATTTAGAGGTGCCAGTGAAGATGATATATTAATGGGATTCTCTGAAATTTTATAAACAATGTTTCAATACTCTGATCCAGTTTCTTCATATTATGGGAACTTTCTCCCAAACAACTTGAGAATACAACATGATTCCAAACTCGAAGCTATTTTTATTAGACTACTTTCTGGTACATTAAACATTGAAAATCAATATACAGGAGAGTTGATTGAGCAAAGGTTGAATTACGGAGTTCTTCCCCTTCAGCAAATTTCGCGAGTATCTGCAAAGCCAATTAGAAATTGTTACTCACCTAAAAATCTAATTTCATTGTCAAGCTACATTGATGATAATGAAAACATTAATAGAAGATTTAATACATCCTTGTTAAGAGAAGTGTCTCATTATTTCTATTGTAAACATAGAGGAAATAATATGGGAGGATTTGTTCATTTATATCGAGTTTTAGAGTTTGTTTCTTATAGCTTTCCTTTAATTCATTCTTCCAAATCAAGGGATTATTATGGAACATTTCAATCTCTTCAGAAGTACTTTCAGAAGGATGGAGGTGAGCTAAAGTTTTTAAATAGATTCGTTCTTAAACTTTTTGATTCTAGACCAGAATTATTGCTTGATGTTGAATTAAACGTTGCTGGTTATGATAATGCTTCAAGGTTGTCAATTTACACTTCTTTAAAACAGATTTTAACTGAAAAACAATCCCTAGTTTCTTTTGATGATAACCTGAAACAACTTAAAGTCAAATATAAAAATTTTATCGAAATAGCAATTCACTTAAGAAACAGATATTTTCATTTCGCAACCGGTGGGTTCCAAAAAAATATAAAGACATCTGAGATTGTAGATCCCGATCTTTTTTTTGAGACAATAAATGATAGTTTTTTAAATTGGATTTACATCATTTATGGAGAAATTGTCAAACATCTATGTGAATAAAACTGTCCATAATAAATAAGGCTTCTATGGGCGGGAACCATCCAGATTGAAGCCCCTGTTGAACGAAGTCTGAGTTCAGGGCTATGGAGAAAGCAAATTATATTTTGAGTATACAAGTGGGATTATATCATCCTGATATAGCCAAACTTTTATAAATTCTAACCTGAAGGTGAATTAGGCAGGGCCCGTTATAGGTAGTAATTATAAAATAGGTCTTTTTGGAAGGCCTAAGTTTAAGTAATTTTTGATGGTGGGCATAGGAGTGCCAGGTCGCTGTTGTGACTAACTGTACGTGATATCCGGTATTTATATTATGCGTGATGTCGATTTTGTGGCCCCCGTACCGGATCTATTTTTCCAATTAGAATGAGTTTGCCCTTTTTGCAATTAGGGCAAAGATTTATGTCCAAGCCTTTATTCTTCCAGACAATGCTGAAGTCAGTTGACGACCGCGGTTTACTGTGAGAAAATAATAAGGATTTATATGAGGAGCTTAGTATCCCATAGTGTCTTATCCTCACAATACCTTTTGGTAGGATGTGTAATACAAACCTTCAGATGTAAGTGTCATCACTCTTTGTTGCCCACCATGCCTATAAACTTTATAAGTAAATGATACATGAGTGTGATTATACCGGATGATTCGGTGATGAGATACTGCGATGTTGTGCGTATACCTGGCGAGGTTTCTTATTAAGGATTGTGCATCGTCTTTATTCTTTGCAGATCTTATATATGGTTTGGCATACACTACCCACTTCGTATTTTTTAGCGATGAATATAATGATGAAGTATCATCTAATTTTTCAGTTATGATTAGTTCCTTGATTACTTTTATAAGCTTGGACTTAAAGACATGACTGAGTGCTTTAACTTGAAAAATTAATTTGCCATTCCCTTTAGCTTTTTTCCATTTTTTAGATAGTGTAACTCCACCTCCTGGGACGATACAATGTCGATGAGGATGGTATGATAAGTTGGCACCCCAAGTGTGCAATACCATAGTTGATCCTGTCTGAGCTCCTATCTATTTATTATTCCATCCAAACTAATGGATGGTCTCCCAAGCACATTTGAACAGTGCTGCATAAAGCGGTCTGCGATAGGCTAATATTAACTCGTTAGCTATATGTGGTACTGTAAAGACAATATGATAGTAATTAGAATGAATCAGCTGCTCTTGTCGAGAGCTGATCCATTCTTCCTTCTGTGTATGTTGGCACTGCGAGCAATGCCTATTACGACATGAGTTATAACGTACATGAAAGGTGCTACACTCTTTGCAATAGTATTTGTGTCCGCCTAAGGCAGCGGTTCTGCATTTTCTAATTGCATTGAGCATACGTATCTGGTAAGAGTTACAGCTCGTTATGATATGTGACCATTGACTATTGATAATATTTGCAATGGCCTTAGCATCACCCAAATTTGCTATTAGCTCAGATAGAGCTTGTCAAAAGGGCTAATCTTGATAGAACTACCCAGTCTTGCAACATGAAGATAAATCAGCGTGGTGCTTAGGTGGGCGTGGCCCAGTAGTTTACTTACAGTATCTACATCTACGCCATATTCTAAAAGATGTGTCGCATAGCTGTGGCGCAAACTGTGTGCAGTTGCATTTTTATTTATACCTGATGCTTTTAAAGCTTCTTTCATTGCCCACTGAACACCTTTTGCAGATAGCGGTGTGCCGCTTGATTGACCATTAAATAAATACACTTTAGGACGATCCGCTTTTTGATACTTGACAAGGCCTTTTACGATCAATGGACTTAATGGAACATATCGATCTTTGTTGTATTTAGTTTGTCTGATATGTATCATCATCCTTTGGACATCTACATCACTCAGTTTTAGATTACGCGCTTCCTTGCTGCGTAGTCCACCGGCATAAATAAAAGCAAGGAGGAATCTATGCTTTAGGATCTTGCCGCTTCTAAACAACACTTTGCATTCATCGCGACTCAGCACTACGGGTAGCTTATTCTCTCTCTTCAGACTTGGTAACTTGATGATCCTATCCTCTAAATCATACATGCGATACAGGTATCTCATTCCATATACTGTATGTTTAAAGTAGGACTTAGACGGTTGGTTACCAGTGAGCAGGTATTGTAAATAGCCATTGATCTGTTCTTCCTCCAGCTCTAAAGGGACCCGTTTGAAGTGCAAGCTGATTTTAGCGATACAGCGTCCATAGTTTAACAAAGTTGAATCAGAAAGGCCGCCCAATAAAACATTCTGTTCTAATTTAGAGAACATGTCTGAAAATCCACTAATTTGTACTTTAGCACGATCTATGATCCTGCTTGATTTGACTTTTTCCATGTGTTTAAGTATTTAAGTTGTTTATTAATACTTATCACATGGAAATTTTCATGCTAAATTCAGAGGGTGGGTTGTCACCTTTGGTGACTTAGTTCAACAAAGCATACAACGGCCAGCCTCCTAAACGTCGGCCGTCCTGTATGCACACGTTACCTACAATCAACAATAAATGAAATAAAATTAGTAAGTGAAATCCATTGAATGCTAAAAAGAATTGTAAATAGCAATCAGTATGCGAAAATCAAGTGACTGTTAGGCCTCTAATGCTACTTGCATTCTCTCCCCACACTGGCTGCAATATCTGGCATTCTGCTCGTGCCCTTCTTTTCCGCATCGTTTGCATTCTTCTTTATTCATTCTTGATTTTTTCCGCTCGTTCATAAATTCGGACGATACAATACCGGTAGGCACTGCAATGACTGAATAACCAATGATCATAATGCAAGCGGCGATCATTTTCCCCATCCAGGTTGCCGGAGCGATATCACCATATCCGACGGTAGTCAGCGTTACAATTGCCCAATAAATACTGTTGGGTATATTGGTAAATCCCGAATCTTGACCTGCCTCAATAATATATAGAAATGATCCCATTAAGGTCACCATCATAAGTACGAAAGTGAGAAAG
>JAJCYJ010000540.1 GCA_029262975.1 Saprospiraceae bacterium | reverse complement strand
CTCATACAATTTTATAAAACATTTGTAAATACTAAAAAATATCATAATGAACCTTACACCACGAGAAATTACAAGTGTACGAAAACTTGCTCAGGGACTCACTGTCAAAGAAGTAGCCGATCAATTATATGTTGCCCCTTCGACTGTTGTGACTCATAAAAAGAACATATACAAAAAGACCGAAGCTAAAACCCTGGTCCAATTGGGTGTAATGGTCGCACAGTCAGGCATTTTAAGCTTTATAATCTTACTTATTTGTATTTCTATAGTAATGCCTCTAAGAACCCAAACTGTTCCGGATCTCACTAGTAATATTCCTCCCTCTCATGGTTTTGCAACAATTGCTGACATAGAAGCGACTTTTAATAATGCACGCAGACAAGAAGAACTTCAATTAGGACTGCCGGCAAACACAATGTCAGATCTCTCGTTGCCTGATGAATCAACCTGGGATGGGTATACAGAAGCCCAACAAATGCTTTATCTGCTAAATGATGAGCGGGTTTCCAGAAATGGTATAGAGTACGATACTGGTGAGCAAAGAACACAGATCATACCAATTTTTCTTTGTCCATTCGAAGGTATGTCGAGTACATTAGATGGTATTGCCCAGGGACATGCCGACTATCTTAGAGAAAATGATATGTTCACTCATATCGATGAAAATGGTGATGATGCTTTTGAAAGAGTACAAAATCATCCGGATATTATAGGAAAGATTAATCTTCTGTTTTTTGTAGAAAGCATTGCATCTATTGCTTCAACCGAACCAACAGGAATTCTTGTCGCTGCTCTTGAAGTCATTTATGAATTTATATTTCAGGATTTGGTATCCGAGTTCAAACATCGTCAGATGTTTTTATTAGGCAAACAAATGATGCCAGGATATTTCGTGGATGATCATGAGGATATTGGGAAAGAAGGATACCTAGGTATAGGTATTTCTACAGGATCATATTTTGGTTTACCTTTTGCTAAAGTCTTCGTCATAGATTATATCGACCCCTTAGCAGATGAGAATTTCAATACGTCATTTGACACAGATCTTTATAATTTAGTAGACTGTCCTGATATGCTCCTTATAAGTGGACCGGTAACTCCGCAGACAGATGGAATCTTTCAGACTTCGGGATATTTTGAAAGTGATAGCCACTTGATGCCAGGGGCTGATATGTCGGTGAATGCAGTAGATTTTATTGAATTTAAGCAGAATTTTTCAATAGATCAGGGGGCTACCTTTGAGGCAGATAATAATACATGTGATAATTAATCCTATGTGATGGAATGAGGAAATGAGATAATGTCAGAATTGAAAATTGATAATTTTTAGATGCTGATATGGCTCTGCCATCGTCAGTAGATAATTGAAAATTGAAAATATAGGACGTTGTTCGTCGATTGTTCTTTGTTGTTTGTTCGTTTCAAAATTTATAGAGCTATAAATTCCTGGCGGGTGGATTTCCCTTTCTTCGGGCACTGAAGCTTCTAAGCGAAAGAGTCAGAGTCAGGGCCAGGGAGGGTAAATGATAATTGAATACTGATATGACTCCGCCGTCGTCAAAACAAGGTGCTAACATCCGCTAAGTGTGGATCGTCAGCAGATAATTGATAATTGATAATTGATAATTGATAATTGAAAACTAAAGATTAAAAGAACTGAGGGAGGACTTTCCCTTTAGGGACTTAAGGGCGGGGGTGGCAGAAATTGATAATATCATAAAATGATTATACAACTCTTTTCAGTTTATCGTTTTCAATTTTTCCTAGAATTAAGCTAAAATATAAGTCTGGCAACACAAGCTTTTGATATCGCACCAATCAAGCTGAAGATTTCATATTACGACATAATAACTTTTGCAAGCCTATGAATACCAGATAATTTCATCTTCACCAAATACTTATCCATCTCCAGTACATTTGAATCCGTCTATTTGATTCTGATCATATTTCGCTTATAGTTATCTTGATTAACATAGCCAGCAGCACGGCCAATTCGTATGATTGAGTATTTAATTATCGATCTTGATCTCCAGATAAACAAAATTGCCGTAGGAGTTTTTCCAATAACTTTGATATGAACATTGCAATAATTATTGTTCTATTACTAAGCGTACAAAGTATATTTTCTCAAAATCACGAAGAATATTCTCAGCCTATTCAAAATAGCATCAATCAATTTGAAGAAGGGCTATTACAAAGAGTGAAAATCGTGGGCGAGGAGGAAGACAAAATGAAGCTAATCCAAAGAATGATGTTTCACAAAACACCCGGTCTTAGTATTGCCATTATAAATGACAATGCCATTGAATGGTATAAATCATATGGATATAAAGACCAGGGCTCTGATAAAAAAGTGAACTCAGAAACCCTATTTCAAGCAGCATCTTTAAGCAAGCCAATTACAGCTCTGGCAGCATTACATTTTGTAGAAAAAGGGCGTCTATCTCTTGATGAACCTCTTAACAAGTTTTTGTATTCCTGGAAGATTCCTGAGAACGAGTTTACGCTAACACAAAAACCAAACCTGAAATATCTGCTCAATCATAGTGCCGGATTCACCAATAGCAGCGTAAGTGATTATTTTATAAGTGAACCGTTACCCACATTAATACAAGCATTGAATGGTGAAATACCTTCAAAAAAACCACCTATTCGAATTAATTATATTCCTGGCACCAAATGGCGTTATTCTGGTGGTGGTTATACTGTATTGCAACAAATCCTAGAAGACAATAGTAACAGATCATTTTCAACTTTGTTAGAAGAATTAATCTTTCAGCCACTATCTATGACGCAAAGTTATTTTGAGCAGCCTTTATCCGACGCTCTTATAGGAAGTGCCGCAACAGGACACGATGAGCAGGGTCAGATTTTAAATGGCCGCTGGACAAGTATTCCGGAAATGGCCGCGGGAGGCTTATGGACTACAGCTGTTGATTTAGCAAAAATAATTATAGAAATAAATAACTCTTATTCAGGTTCGTCGCACAATATTATATCCCAAAGGATGACAAAGGAAATGCTTACAACCTTCAATAATGACTACGGTTTGGGTTTTCGAATTGATGGAAAAGATAACGAACATTCATATAGTCATACTGGATCCAACAAAGGATATCGTGCTTTTTTTATTGGGTATCCAGAAAAAAGGCAAGGCGCGGTTATACTGACCAATTCTGACGGCGGTGATAAACTGAGATGGGAAATAATGAGAAGCCTGGCAAAGATATATGGTTGGTCTAATTTTCCACAGGTAAAGAAAGTAACAACTATAGTAGACTTAAATCAATTGCAAAGCTATACGGGCAGGTATCAATTTGAATATTCTGCCGACTGGATTGTTACGATTCATATTGAAAATGAGCATTCTTATGCCTCTGTAAATAATGGGCCACTTTTCAATATTTATCCGGAATCAAAAATGCGATTCTTTTCTAAAGAAAATACAATCATTGAATTTCATAAAAAAGATGACAAGGTTGAGTATATCACGATCCAATTAGATGGGGA
>JAJCYJ010000539.1 GCA_029262975.1 Saprospiraceae bacterium | reverse complement strand
GTCCCTCAATGTCACAAGTATTCAAAGTAGTAATTACTGTAAGTGCACCTGAGGCAGTATTAATTTCGACAACGACGTCATTAGTAGAAGAGCCTGAGACTGTTGAAATTCCATATATTTTTTGATCAATCGGATTGAATGCAATATCATCTACATCCCGCAATGATCCGGTTAGTTTAACATAATCTATACCTGCGCCAAATGCATCAGGTACAAAAGTCCCGGTGGCAGGATCAATAACAAACATCATATCGTTATCACTATGATCTCTTTCTACGGCGTACAGAAGACCCGTATTACTATTAATTGCCAGACCATCAACATCAGATATGGATTCGCTCCCATGTGTTGGATTATTCATGGTTCCCATTGAGTTTGGATACCCTAAAAACTCTCCCGTCGTTTTATTGACCGTCCCAAATCGATCCGCATTTACCGCAAAAATTACTGAACCATCGTAATTCAGTGACATAGTTTCTACTTCAGAAGGAGAAGCATTTAAATCACCTATAAAATTAAATGTTGAACCTCCGGGATTCCATCGGTATAGATTACCTCCACTATTCTGCGCTATACTATAGCAATCCAGACTAAAGTACAGCATCGGTACTTCTTTAGGTTTTAAGCTTTTGTCTTCCTCGATTTCGATATTCGCATTAAGGGACACTAACATCAGGACGAATAGAAAGGAACTGATAATTTTCTGGAATCTTGAAGATTGTAGCTCATCAGGGATTGATTGATACATGGCTTTACGGTTTGGGGCTGGGATGAAAGTTGATCTTTGAATACATACCTTAGAATTATTTCTGTTCCACTCGTTCTGATTTTTAAAAGGTTCGGTTTTAAGAGAGATCATATTAATTGAATGGATTGGTGCAAGGGTTTCAGGAAGTATTTCGCTTTTACCTACACGAAGACCGTTGTTATCAGGAAGACAACAATTGTCTGATTCACTGGGGTAAAAGGTTAACCTATAAGTATGCATTTACAAAAGTTAACAATTGGTATTTCTAGGGTAATGGCCACTTAGAAGACAGCATGGCTATATTGACGCCACTACGACATGAGAGAAAAAATGTCAGATATTGGACATTTGACAGGTAAATTACCTGTATCGAGGTAGCTTATATATTTTGGTTTTAAAATATGATTGGATTACTATACATAAGCCATTATTACTTCAGTATGCCCCTCAAAAGCCTCATTAAATAGTTGTTTATCAAACAGTAAGGACTACAGCAGAACCAGATTGGTGCACAAAAAAAAGAGGTGCCAGACTAATCTGACACCTCTATATATTCAGGGTAATAAGTTTCTATTCTTTCACCGGTACGTCGGAAAATAATCCATTATTGATTAAGAATAAGCTCTTATCAGTGACATTCACATCACCAGATAAGTTAAGATCTCTTAAGAAATAGCTACTTGTAAGACCATTGTCTATTAGCCATTTGCTTAAATCTTTTGGATTAATATCACGGGCATCAAATTTTGATGAAGTTTGATCTCCATTACCTGCAATCAATGCATAAGTGCCAGGTATAATTTCCTTCTGACCAGAACCAAGTAGTTTTCTATAAGAATTTCTCGATCTGAAATCATAAGTTATCGTTCCATTAATGATTGGCACCTGGATGTGTGACATTGCCACAAGGTGATTACGGTGTTCGACTACAACGTAGTAATCTTCTGTCGGATCTAAGTTACATATCTCAAATCCTTCAATAAATTCTACTTCCCCATTCTGATGCAGTAATGCTGCCACAGTACCAACTGTTGATTCCGCACTTGCATCTGATCTAAGGCTTACAAGCACCCAGTCTGCAACTGTCATTGGATAGCCAGCATTCATTCCTACCACTTCACCATTTTGTAAATAAGAATCACCTTCCGATCCAAAATGGAACCATGGAGCCTGACTATATGGCTGACCTGCTTCAGTGAATGTTCCAAAGAATGTCTTTGGACGCTGACCAGGTAAGTAACCTAATGAATTTAGGGTGTTTCTCATCTTGCCTTCGTCATACAAATAAGCACCTTCAAGCAGTACGGCAGTGTTGATATCAACACACACACCTCCTTCAAGGGTCATTTCTACTTCTGCATAATCTTCATCGTCCTCACTTTGATCTCCATCATCATTATTAGGAGCAGAGTCAGGATCATTAGTAAAGCTGTTTGTAATCTGTGCAATATTTCGATAGTCACATTCTCTATCTAAGAAGTGAACAGCGCGTGCATTGAAAGTTACAGTTACAAATGAATCAACCGGTATAGCCGGAATCGTCCAAAGCACTCTATTCTGAACAGATAATCCGCCATGAGTAATGTTGCTCACATCGGCATATCCATCAGGAAGAACATCTTCTACAGCGATTCCAAAGGCATTGTTCGGGCCATGGTTTACTACTGTTATAGAGAATTCGACTTCTTCATTTGGTCCTACAACAACCTTATCAACATCCTTGAGTAATTCAAGGTCTGCAGATCCCTGTCCTGCTGTAAATATCACGCTGGCTTCATCATCCTCTGATGGGTTGCCATCCATGTTATTAGGTGCACTGTCATTATCTGTCTGATCCATGGCTGTTACTTCAGCAAGATTCAATACATCTCGTCCCAAAGAACTATTTGAAACGGTTGCATCGAATGAAAGCTCAAGGCTTTCTCCTGCTGCAAGATTCAATTCTAACCAAAGGATTCTGTCTCCCAATAAGATACCATTATTAGAAATATTGGTAAAGTTGGTACAATAACCCACTGGCAGATAATCGGTTACTTCTATATGTGTGGCCCTGTTACTACCTTCATTAGTAAGCGTCAAAGTATAAGTAACCTGATCCTGAATCTGTGGATTAGCATTACTCACCGACTTGGTCAGAGCAATATCCGTCATTTCAGGTTGCGCAATGGCATAATCTTCGTCATCTTCACTTTGATCACCATCATCATTATCAGGTGTACTATCTACATCAGCTTGATCAGCTGCTGTGATTTGTGCCACATTACGGTAGCTTCTTCCAGCTTCAGGCATTAAGACTTTTGCTTCAAAAGATACTCTGAACAATGACAAGGCATCAATATTAACATCCGCCCATCTGATCGTGTTGTTCTCGATAATCTGTCCACCGCCATCTATGCCGTCAGGAATTATTTCAAAGCCATTCGGTACCATGTCCTCGACAGACACACCAGTTGCATTCACATTACTGTTGTTAAATACTGTCAACTGGAATAATACTGTTTCACCAGGTTGTGGTGTAGCCATATTCACTCTCTTGATTAATTCAAGATCGATTTTATTGCTTGTTTCACATCCTTCACCTGGATTGACAATTCCCTCTGTTGAGATCGTACACCCATTTCTGTCTGTAACATCTAACATATATAATCCTGAAGCCAGATCCTTGATATTAGAATCACTACCTCCATTACTCCAACTATAGGAATATGGAGCTAAACCGCCACTTACAAGGGCTTTGATTCTTCCATCATTCAGATCACAAGATTCATCATCTATCTGAAGTGTAACAGTTAAGTTACATCCCGTTATTGTAACAGATGCACTGTCTTCATCATCTTCACTCTGATCACCGTCATCATTATTAGGTGTGCTATCAGCATCGGCCTGATCCATTTTCGTTACTTCTGCAACATTTTTGAAATCCAATCCGGCTGCGTCACCTGTACTAACTGTGGCATCAAAAGTCAATGAAACTGAAGCTCCTGGTGCCAGATCTATACCCGTCCAAATTACATTTCCTCCAAGCACTGCACCTGTATTAGAAATGCTTCTTGGGTTTGTATAACCTGATGGTAATCTATCCATCACTTCTATTCCAGTAGCAGGGAAGCTTCCTTCGTTAGTCACTGAAATCGTAAATGTCACTGTTTGTCCCGCCAATACTGCTGATGCAGAAACTGACTTATCCAAGGCAACATCCGCAACTCCAATCAGACCCGCATCAATATTGGTAATTATATCACCGCTATTTAACAAGAGCAACGTAGTCTTACCTTCTGGTGTAACCGCATCACTATCAAGGTCATCATTATTACCCTGTTTAGGTGTTGTCAAAGTATAACCGTCTGGTGCTATAAACTTAACATAGTAGCTACCTGGAGGCAAGTTCATGAAACTGTAATAGCCATCAGAGTTCGTAATAGTTGAAGCCAACATATTATCTCCAATGTTATGCAATTCTATACTTACTCCAGCTGCTCCCGGCTCATCTCCATCCTGGATACCATCTCCATCGAAATCATACCAAACAAAATCTCCAAGTTTCGCAGTTCTGAAGAATCCAGCATCAACTGTCATGTTACAATGATCATTGGTTAAGGTAATTACCTCACTACGCATTGTTGCCATATTGATATCACTATCTAATTCATCACTGTCACCTCTATGTGGCAGCGTTGCTGCATATCCGTCAGGGCTCAAGAATTCAACGATATAATCGCCTCCTCCGAGATTTTCAAATTTGTATTGGCCATTTGTTCCAGAAAGTTGATCCGAAATAAATGCCCCACTTCCATTTAATAGTCTCACTCGAATATTGGAAAGTCCTGGTTCATTATCATCCTGGATTCCATTGCGGTTCAAGTCTTCCCAAACGAAGTCACCGATACATGCATTACAATCATCTTCTTCTAAGATGGTTAC
>JAJCYJ010000538.1 GCA_029262975.1 Saprospiraceae bacterium | reverse complement strand
TACCGGGCACACCTCCGCATAGTTGGCAAGCCGTTGCTGCCGGAGGTACATCAATCGGCCATAAAGGAATGATGGTTTCTGCCAAGACATTGGCTCTTTCAGCTATTGATTTATATAATGATCCCTCAATATTGACAAGGGTGAAGGCTGAATTTGATAGTAGGAGAGGACCTGATTTTATATATTCTGCTCTATTGGGTGATAGAAAACCAGCCTTGGATTATAGGAAATAGCATCTTACGTACCTACGGCACGCCATGGATTCTGAGTGCAAAACAGGGGCGACCGATCTTGCGTACCTACGGCACGCCTGGGGTCTCTGTACAAAATAACTGCGAGCGATATTGCGTACCTACGGCAAGCCGTGGGATTCTGTGCAATTAATAGCAGGCGATTTTTGTCCCATCGGGACATCATATTGGTTAGCACACCAATGATATAGGCTCCCTCGTGCCATAGGTACGACATATGCGTTCCGGCTTACCCCTGTTGAAATTTCAATTGAAAAGTATATTATGGGTGAGGGTGCAAATTAATAGCAAGCCATATTACGTACCTACGGCACGCCATGGATTCTGAGTGCAAAACAGAGGCGACCGATCTTGCGTACCTACGGTACGCCTGGGGTCTCAATACAAAATAACTGCGAGCGATATTGCGTACCTACGGCAAGCCGTGGGATTCTGCGCAATCAAAAGCAGGCGATTTTTGTCCCATCGGGACATCATATGGGTTAGCACACCAATGATATAGGCTCCCTCGTGCCATAGGTACGACATATGCGTTCCGGCTTACCCCTGTTGAAATTTCAATTGAAAAGTATATTATGGGTGAAGGTGCAAATTGATAGCAAGCCATATTACGTACCTACGGCACGCCATGGATTCTGATTGCAAAACAGGGGCGACCGATCTTGCGTACCTACGGCACGCCGTGGGATTCTGCGCAATTAATAGCAGGCGATTTTTGTCCCATCGGGACATCATATGGGTTAGCACGCTTATAGGATGTGTACACACTCGTACATTTGTACAACATATGAATTCCTATTTCAATGAGACAAGATATGATAGCAAATCTCTAATTTGCCTCATAGCCAAAACGTCTCCTGTGTTCAACATAGCCGATGGAGATTTATCCATCTCATTTATTTGCTCTTTATTAATCTTTTTTAACTCAGGACCATCTTTTAAAATGATATAATCTTTGGTGTCCTCCATCAGAATGCCTACAATTTGCTCATCATCCTGAAGTTTTAAAGATACTGTGCCATACCCTGGTGCGATACGTGCACTGGGAGAAACGAGGGAAAGTAATAAGTCTTCTCTGCTCAGAACGGAACCGATTTTATTCAAATCTGGTCCTACTTCACCTCCTTTGTTCTCAACAACATGACATCGGATACATTGTGCCGAAGGATTGTTTCTAAAAATTGATGACCCTCTTCGGGCATTACCTCCATATAAAGCCGATTGATATAGCTTTAATTTATCTCCAGCCTCTATACGAGTGCTATATTCTAATTTCAACTTTTTCAATTCATCAAATGAACTGTTTTCAATCGCCAACATTAAGTCCAATTCAATCTCCTTTTCTAATTGGCCTTTTAAAAAAGATTGAAAAAGAGAACCTAAATAAATTTTTGTATCTGTTGATGTCATTTTTCCCAAAGCGGTTAATGCAACTTGTTTTTCGGACCAGTTGTTATCATTGAGAATTTTTTGAAATAATGGAAGTTTTACCTTTTCATCAATATCAAGCGAACCCAATATATCCTGTGCTAATTTTCTGATTTCAATATCATCCGAAGACAGGGCAATATCAATGTGTTTAATTAAATTTGTATTTTCTAATTGATCCAATGTTATTAATGCCGCCGATCTAATTTTGACACTTTTGGACAGATCATTAAAAATTTGGGCAATCGCCGTATTGGCATTTTTATAATTTAGCCTACCAACGACTTGGATAAGTGACAGAAGAAATTGCTCGTCTTTCGTATCTAAATTTGTGATTAAGTTTGCCTCAATTGCTTGATGCGCTTCAGATAATTGATGACCTGATAGATCCCGATACCTTCCGGTTACCCGATCTAATTTTGGAGGAGAGGACCAATATCCTAAAGCCCATAATGCATCCGCTCGCATAGAAATGAGAGCCTTGTTATTTTCAGCATAATCAACCAACCTTTGTGCACTCTTGCGATCTCCAATTCTGAGATTGGCATTGATAGCTCGACGTGTAATAGCCTCGTTTTTAAATACTTTTTCAGACAACAATTCTGCCAAAGCAGGCATTGCTTCAGGGATGGAAAAGTCATCATGAATAGCTCTTGCCGCCTCAATTGCGACCAGCTCGTCCTGATCTTTGAGAAAGACAGAAACCTTGGCTGACTTCTTATGTCTCAGAGCTACGACAGCTCCTATTCTGACAAAGACTGACTTATGATTGGATAGATTCTCGAGATGCTCTTCACTTGCTATTTTGGATAAAGCGAAGACTATAGCATGCCTCAGATGTGGATCATTTTCTTCGATCTGTTCTAAAACCTTGAGTAGTTTCAAATAAGCATTCGAAGATTTAATTTTACCCAGGGCTTCTGCCGCATAAAGAAGGACTGTGGCCGACTCATCGTTCAATAGTCGAATCAATTCATCTTCAGCTTCAAAATATGCGGACGTCCCCAAAATCCTGGCTACCTGGGCCCTGATATGATGGCTTGTATCCATCAATAGTGGGGTAACAGATGAAAGATTCAAGGTTTCCGCCCGGGCTAACTGTCCTATGCCCCAGATAGCATGTAATCTTGCCATGAGGTGTGCTTCGCTTTTTGCAACAGAAATCAAAGAAGTCAGTTCCCCTCGTTTCACCATTTCAAATTGTGCAGACAACCGCACTCGCTGATCAGCATGAGCCAACAATACAATTATTGATTCAAGAGAGCGTTTAGACATTCCTTCTTTTAGCAATATTTGAGTCTCTTGACTCAATGGGTGCTTATCAGTTTTTCTTGCATCTAGTTTCCAAATTCGTCCTTGTGGTTTCTTGCTATAACTGTCTTTCCAATCGTTAATATATAGCGCCCCATCTGGAGCAAACGTAATCCCTGTAGGAACAATACCGCCAACTACATCCTGAATATTTGTAATTTCAAAAGATGCGCCTTTGGGTGATAATTGAAAAGCTTCAATTTTTGAATTTGCAGAAGATGCTGTAAAGTAAGAAGCAAAAAAATAGTCATTCCATTTTTCACTTAGCCCGGTACCCGGGTTATACGCAAGTCCCGCCGGCCCATTATATGCAAGTGCAAGTGGTGGCGTTAAAAATGCTGCCTGACCTGGAAAATGAGGGACGTGCAACTTTTCGTCCATCCAAACTTTATAGGATTCATTAGGGTTATTGTATTTGCCATACTGCCAATGGGTCCGCCATCCTGAATCGGATCCTTCGATTATATGAACATACCGCTCGTGCTCTCCTGCATGGTCTCCATCATTATCCACACTTATTAAATTACCATATGAGTCAAAAGCTAACTCCTGTGGGTTTCTTAATCCATGTGCAAATACTTCAAAATCAGAGCCATCAGGATTGCACCTCATGACTCCTCCTTGACTAGGATATTTCCAATTTTTACCATCAGGACCTGTAGCATTAACTCCCAGATCTCCGATAGACCAGTAAATTTTACCGTCAGGTCCAATAGTAACACCCGACATATCGTGCCCGGCAAATCCTATATGAATGCCATATCCATGACTGATGCTTTTTTTAGTTTCTGCCTGGCCATCCTGGTCTTTATCCTGGAGGCACCAAAGATCCGGAGCAGCACTTAGAAATATTTGTCCATCAAAAAATAAGATGCCCGCAGCTACTCCAGTTACTGTGCTGTTAAAACCATCTGCAAATAGTTGGGAAATATCCGCCCGACCATCTTGATCACTATCCCATACTTTATTGATATATTCTGATTGTACAGATAGATCATGAAAGTCGTGGATCCCATCATGATTGAAATCTTCCATCCACTGATTGGAATCGCTTTTGTCAGACGATAATACCGTTTCTAAAAACTGCTGTGTTTCCCCTATACTTTCTAATTTCAGATCATCAATCATCCACTCCCAGTGATCCCGTATGTCAAGATCTGAACTCTTTCTCCTGGATGTTTCAGCTATATAAGCGGCACCGTGATTATCAAATGTCAAAGCAACTGCATTGGAAAGTAGAGGGCCAGGTGCCCATAAACTTAATTCTAGCCCTTCCGCTAAGATCGGTGAAACTTGAGCAGACTCTTTAAAATCTTCATCGCTGGCGTGTCTTTGAACCAACAAGGTTTCGTCAGAATTGCAGGCAAGGCAAGTGAAGAAAAAGATAAAGCCGATATGTTGAAGAGTCCTCATAAAATCACAATATTGACGCAGATTACTGCTTTTGATTAGCATTCAAAAACATATCCAATCTTTTTCTTTGCGCTTGAGGAGCCCATATTTTTATATTATCAAAACGCCCGGTATCATCGAAAGAACCAAAACCCACACGTCCAGAAAGGAAATGCAGATCTGTGGCTTCCATGATAGGTTTTGTCATATCGTCGAAATATATCTTTATACTTCCCTCATTAATTTTTCTTTCTACCCTTACTTTGTGCCATGAATTGGTGGCACCCCAATCAGTACCTGTAGTGGTCGAGCTGGCAATATTCTTGCGAGGTTCATCATTCACAATAAATACATTATTGGCATTATTATCCGCTACAGAAGCTATATGAACGTAATAGAAATTTGTTGGATCCTGGAAACCAAAAAACAAGCAAAGATCCCGGTGACCATATTCTCTCCCTGATTGTGCCAAACTTGCTTCTAAAATAAAATCGCCAAGCATAATATCTTTTAACAGGGCAATATTAAATGGGGATCTGACACGGGATCTGTATTCGCTGGCACCAAATAGCTCTAGCGCATTATTTTCATTTTGTTTATCTATTCTCCATGCAGTCGGATCTGTCATTTCAAAGTCAAAAATATCCTGCGGATGATCAAAGTTTTGTACATATACTAATGAAAAGCTATCAGGAATTTCCGATTCTTGAGACAGAACTGCCGTCGACATGAGAAAACTATAAAATGTAATCAGAAAAATAACAGTATAAGATTTGTTCATAATTTTATTTTGTAATAGTTGAGGAGGATGCCTCCAGATTATAAGGTATTAAATTCTTATTTTTAATATTCAGGTGATTATTAATTTCTCTTAAATGATGGTCAACGCCTATTTCTGCGCCAGGGATAAAACCAGGTATGGTTATTACCTGGGCGAGTACCCCTCCTACACCTCTATGCATGACACCGCGAGGAATATAAACAACGTCATCTATTTTTAATTGTGTTTCCTGAAGTAAATTAGGGATTTCTTCTTTTGATATTTGCAGTGGTTTTTCAATTTTAGATACTTGATTACTGGTAATCAATTTAGCACCCGGTAATACCATTTGAACCAAATAGAACTCATCAAAACCACCTTTTACCGGATGATAATGTGAAAATGAATCCATGATTCGGACCCTGTGCGCATTGAGTTGATGATAAACATAGTTGCCAATTTCCTTTTTCCAGGTCAAAAGAATTCTTCTGTACGCATTGGTTTCTGTCGCACAACCTCCAGGAATATCCGTAATGTTTTTATCCCAATCTGGCCTGACAAAAGAAGGGATATCCTGTGATGGTGATTCAGGCACTTCAAAAACTAAGCTGCTAAAACTTGAATCTGAGGAAAGGGATTCACCCGGATGAAGTACGATGACATCGCCTATACTGAACTTTGATCTTTTGCCGGCATCTATAGAAGCTGTTCCACTTCCGGACTGAATAAATAGAATTTTTGGTTTTTCGTTAGAGAAAGTGCTTAAAGTCTGAAAAAGAAAATCAACAGTATATCCAGGATTTGCTTTTGTGAATGCCATTTTTATTTTATCGAAACCCTTAGTGTCCTCACCTAACTGCGCTACGATTATGTCCTTTTCTTCATCTTTATGCTCTTGGTTATCTGGCAGAAAACAAAAACTATGAAGACAAATTAGAAGTATAAACATTAAAATATTTCGGACAATCATCAATTTTTATATATGTAAAAACTTTACTGACAATCCGCACGAAGCGGATGTCAACACCTTGTGCTGACGATGGCAATAGCCATATCAGAATTTTCAATTTTCAATTGCACCCCCTCTCTTTGATCGATCAGTATAAATGCATACTAAAGCAAATAGAGTCATAATGGCCAGCAGTGTAAGATCCATTCTGATACCTAAAAAATGATTAGGAATAAAATTTAAAAGAGAGGCCACAAATATTATCAACGCAACTAATGTCACCATCGGTATAACAGTCAAGTTCGGTGCATTTTTATAAAATATTCCTGTAAATATCATAGGAGCTAATAATGAAGTTCCAGCAAAACTGGTCCTGGCAAGTAGCACTAACTCATCACTTGTCAACAAGGCAAATATTAATGAAGAAATGGCAAAAACCGCTATGCCTATCCTTGCCAAAAAGACCATTTTTTCATCGTCACCTTTTAATATAGATCTCAATTCTCCTCCTAAAGCAAATAGCTGAGAGTCTGAAGTTGAGATAGCCGCGGCAATTAATCCTATCATAACAATGGCACCAATCAAGTTAGATTGGTCACTTATAAATGTCATGTTTAAAAATTCGGAAGTGGATGCATCAGGATAAAGCACCGCTCCATACATGCCCATGAATGCAGTGGGCAAAATCACTAAAATAGCAAAGAAGCCTATACCTATGGCCATCTTGTGCAATGATTTAATGTCTTTGAGGATTACAATCCTCGTACTCACCTGGGGTTGCGTATAAGGCAGCAGGACAATAGCAATCATAGATCCCAGTAAAAACTGAAAATCAAAAAGCCCCTTTGGCCCCGGGACAGAGAGTAAAGCACTATTTACTTTTTCAACTTCTTCAAACATAGCCGTAACACCTCCAAAATGATGCAAACAATTATATCCTACGATCCAAATTGCAACGAGGAGTAAAATGCCCTGAAGTACATCGCTATACATGATGGCCTTTAGTCCACCAATCTCGCTGTAAATGATCATCACTGCCACAATAGCTGCCGCCCAGGCCCACATGGGAAGAGCCTCAGGAAATGTGGCATGTAAAAAAATCGCCACCCCGCGAATCTGAATAGCTATATAAGGCAGCAAAAATATGAACACACCTATAAAAGCTACAATACCTGCAAACCTGGATTTATAATTTAATTCTAAAAAACCTGACATTCCGAGGTAATTGGTTTTCCTTGCTTTTTTACGAAGTTCATATCCAATCCATATCAGCCCAAAAACCATAACCGCATCAGAAATCATTAGAAAGATCCAGGCACCAATACCATGTACCCGAAAAAAATCCGGCATACCAAGCAGGGTAAATGTGCTAAATAGCGTAGCAGCAAAAGTAAAAAACCCAATAACCGCTCCGAGATTAGAACCTCCCAGTAGGTATGAATTAGAACTTTTTACATCGGTCCTTGCACGCAAGGCCAACAGAACTAAAATACCAACATAAAGAATCCCAATAATACCAAGTGTAAGTAACATATTAATCTATTCTTCGTGTCTTCCTGAATGAACAATTGTCGCCAACCATGTAATGCCAACTAATAGAAAGGCTTCTAATATGCCCACCCAAAGAGTATATGGTAACCCCATAAATGCGGGCTTATGAATGCCCGATGGTGTAACTAATGGAGTAAATGTCAGGATGATCAATATAACTACTGCTATCTTGCAAAGTGTCCAAATTCTTTCGTTAGTCATGCGGTTTTCAATTTAGTAAAAGCAATTGTCATTTTTGTAATTTATACTTCAGGTTAAATATTTTTAAATTTATTCTTAATTATAATCTTTGAATACTCATACCTCCGTCTACCATTATCACCTGACCAGTGGAATAAGGAAGATCGCCTCTCACAAGAGCCACTACTGTCTTACCCACATCTTCTGTTTTACCCCATCGAGACTGAATACTGAGGCCCTGACTAAATAATTTGTCATATTTTTCTTTTACACCTGAAGTCATGTCTGTTTCAATAATGCCTGGACGTACTTCATAGACAGGGATGTTATGCGTACCTAACCTGGAAGCTAATAATTTCGTCACCATACTTAATCCCGCCTTTGATATGCAATATTCTCCCCGATTTATAGAAACCGTTTCAGCTGAAATAGATGATATATTGATAATGGAAGCATTGAAAGCTTGTTTTGAATTCTTACTTTCAATCATGGCTCGAGCTACCATTTGAGATAAAAAGAAGGTGCCTTTTAAATTAATATTTAGCACGCGGTCATAGCTTTCCTCACTCATATCCAGCAGGTCTTGTCGCTCCAGGGGTGCAACTCCGGCATTATTGACCAACACATTAATGTGTCCAAAATGATTCAATGTATTTTTTATTATCCGTTCACGGTGCTCTTTATTTCCTATATCTCCCTGGCAATATATTGCGTCCACATGTTTACTTTCAAAGTCTTCAAGTACAGATCGAACTTTGGAAGCATCCCGTACCCCATTAATCGCAAGACTCCAACCTTCTTCAGCAAGTTTCAAGGCAATGCCCAAGCCGATTCCTCGGCTCCCTCCGGTTATTAATGCAACTTTTTTACTCATGAGGAATCATTAATTCAATATGACAATTTCTTAAGATTGATCCATTGCCGTTTATTCCAACTTTCAATACCTGCCTCTGCTAGCTGAATACCTTTAGCTCCTTCCAATAAATCATTTGGAAATGGAATATCTGTGACGATATGTTTTAAGAATAATTCCCATTGTATTTTGAACGCATTATCATAATGCTCTTCTTCAAATACTTTTTTCCAGCCGTTATAAAAGTTAATGGGCTGTGGTGCATCAGGATTCCATTTGGGAATGGGCGTATTCTTATAATCCTGGATATAACATTCTCTAAGACCAGCTACTGCTGAACCTTTGGTTCCATCTATTTGTAAAGTCAACAAGTCATCACGCCTTACCCTGACCGTCCAGGACGAATTAAAGTGCGCGATTATATCTCCTTCTAATTCGAAAGTAGCATAAGCAGCATCATCTGCAGTAGCCTTATAGGCTTTTCCATTTTCATCGATACGCTCATGAATATGAGTGGCACCGAGACAGGATACGGACTTCACCTTTCCAAAAATATTGTCCAGAACATAGCGCCAATGACATAACATGTCGACGATAATTCCACCGTCGTCTTCCTTACGATAATTCCAGGATGGTCTATTAGGAGCTACAGTATGCCCCTCAAATACCCAATAACCAAATTCGCCTCGGATCGAAAGTATTTTTCCAAAAAACCCTTCATTTATTAATCGTTTTACTTTAACCATTCCGGGCAACCATAGTTTGTCCTGGACGACACCGTGCTTAACTCCAGATTCTTTAGCAAGACGATAAAGGGTTAAGGCCTCTTCCAGGCTTGCACCGGATGGCTTCTCACAATAAATGTGTTTTCCTGCTTCAATAGCTTTGCGCACAGCATCAAAACGACGGCCTGTCACTTGGGCATCAAAATAAATCTGGAAACCTTCTAGTCTCAATGCTTCATCGAGATTAGTGGTCCATAACTCAACCCCAGATTGTTTACAGAGTGCCTCGAGTTTGTCTTTATTACGCCCTACTAATATGGCATGAGGCATAATGGAAGCTTCGTCATTTATTTTAACACCGCCTTGTTTTCTAATAGCGACGATAGATCTGAGCAGATGTTGATTAGTCCCCATCCTCCCGGTGACACCGTTCATGATCACACCAATCTTATGTACCTTCATAAATAGTCAATTAGAATACGTTAAAAGTAAGATTTTGAAATTAGCTAACTGTGTTTCTGGTATGCCTTTATAATATTATCGAGAAAAATGTGCTGATCCATAGCCCAATATTTATTCGAGAATATTTCTACTTCATGAAAGCCATCAAATCCGGCATCGGAAATATAGGCTCTGATTTCTTGTAGATTTATAGACCCTTCACCCATCAGCCCGCGATCATTCAAAATGTCAGTCATAGGCATTTTCCAGTCACAAATGTGATAAGCCAACAGATTATTATTTGCCCCACATCTGGCGATTTGCTTTTCCAGTTCTGGCTCCCACCATATATGGTAGACATCAACGACCACACCCAAATAGTTGTCATCAAACTCCTCTGCCATAGCATTAGCTTGCTTAACCGTATTGATAGCACTTCGTGAAGCAGCATACATCGGATGGAGGGGCTCTATGCCCAATTGAACATTATGCTGTTGAGCGAAAAAGAGAATTTGCTCTATACCTTCTTGAATTTGCATTCTTGAGACTTCTAAAGATTGTTCCGGATCGGCTCCACAAACCAGGACGAGTAGGGGAGCACCGATAGCCGCGGCTTCTTCAATCAGTTTTTTGTTGTGATTGATGGCATGATCTCTTTTGCTCTTTGAAGCATGTGCAAAAAAACCTCCCCTAACATAGGATACTACGTCGATGGGATAAGAATGAATTAACTCGCCCGATTGAACTGCACCCAATTCCTCTATTGCATTTTCCCAGATACTGATACCGCCAATCCCTTTTTTGGAATATTCCTCTAAGGCTTTTTCCAGTGGCCAGGGTTTGGTGGTTATGGTATGAACACAAAGTTTAGAAAGATCCATCAATTATAATTTCTTATTGAAAGGTGAGTTATGTATAAAATCAGAAAGAGGTTTGGTATTAATTATAAAATATAAGTTTTCTAATCTTTAACACAATTAAAAAAAGTATAATAGGATTTGTTATCAATGATTTTTTGTAAATACAAAGCCACTTCCCGGGCATGGTAATCTCCCCACATACAAGATTCGCCATTGGCAATTTTACTCCCATCCGGTATGTTATCCCATCCATTGGGTTGATGATAAATAGAATGTAAAATAAGTCCCTGATGATTTGAATCGGTACTCAGATAGGGTGCTTGAAATAAATGATCCACAACTGTCAAGCCAGCCTGCCAGTATTTCTGCCAGGAATTGTCATTTTTGGATTTCAAAAAGTGACCAAGTCTCAATAAGCCCTGGGCACCGATACAGGCAGCAGAACTGTCTATAGGTTCATAGTCGTTATATGGATCAGAGGGTCTTTCCAAATAATTCCCCATCTGATGTAGAGAGGGTGCTCCGGTATCCCAATATGGTATGCCATCGGTAGGTGTATGTGTTATAAAAAAATCGCATGTGGCCTTTGCAGCTCTCACATAAATTGCCATGATTTCAGATTGATTATCTGCGTCATCTGCAGGGAAGGATTTACATTGATCTAAATATTCTAATTGTTCGGCAAAACCTGACATAGCCCAGGCCAACCCTCTTGTCCAGGTTGTGAACCCAGAAAACCCTTGTTGCGTGTTAGGACAACGATAGTTACCATCTGTAGTATTGAAAACCGACTCATGTGCAGTCCTTCCCCATATGTCATACGTATCGCGACCTTCTCCATAATAAACAGAATATTTTGCAGTTGCCAGTCCATGTTGTATAGCTCTGTCAAACAGGCTGGTTTTTTTATCTTTTTCACCCCAATGGGCATATCCTAATTCATGGCTGACGATCAGAGAACGAACCGATCGAATGGTATCGACAAAAAGCGAGTGCGGACCATTGAAAGAATGAATAAATCCGCCGTCGGGAATGTGGGTCCATCGATTCGCTTGAACCGATCCGGAAAGTTGTAAAGCCAATTGATAAAAATGCCTTTCCCATTCATTATTATCTATTGTCCCCTCCTTCATCAGCCGCAGCAAATTGCCGTAAGTGCTGACATTATTGAAGCCGTGATCATGTACTCCAAAATGGCCAAGATGAGAGGCCATCTTCTTAACGGTTGAGGATCTACCCATCCCGAGAAATTGTTCATCACCTGTAGCATCAAATTGAAGAATTGCTGACCCATACTGAAACCCTTGTGTCCATTCCGTCCACCCTCTTGAAGTGTATCGACCATTAACTGTAAAGACCGGTGCCCCAAGCTCGTGATCATTCTCTTGTGAAATTTTTAATATTTTCTTCCCCGAAAGTTTCCAGAAATTATTCAATTTTTGACCGAGATGCTCTGGTTGTATTTTTTCATTGATAACCATACGTAATGATTGATTTAAGGATTAAGCACTGTTGACTGGGTGTGAAAAATAAGGGTTTCAAATTAGTAATCAGAACGAAGACCAAAATAAGTGTAAAAGAATGTACGTCTTTGACTTGCCGAGAATCATGATTATTCTTTTTGCGCTTTTATTTTTTCACATTAGCCGTAGTTCAAGAATTTTGCGAAATAACTTATATGTGATACAATTTCTTTAATGAGCACTTTTTTATAATTGAAATTTGAAGACCCTTTAGTGAATGCAATATTGTGCAATATTTATACATGACAAATAATGTACCTACATACCTTATCTTACAATCACACGGAGTATTTCGATTAATGACTTGCCTTTTTTGTAAAAGTGTATTTCTAAAAATTAAGATTAGCCCAGTTACAGCATAGATGAGACAATCATTTTATAATCGGACTTAATTCAAAATTTCGGTAAGAAACATTGCCATGATCTCCCTGGAGATAAATCGGGCCAGCTGCAAATACATCAGATATTATGGCTCCTCCAGTAGGACCAAATACGGGTTGATTATCAATTATTTTCTTGCCATTAAGGATGACTGTGACGTGTCGCTCACAGAGTGTAATATCAAATGATTGCCATTCTCCACCTGGCTTCTCTGCATTTACTACAGGTTTAATTCTACTATACACAGCACCCATATTATGTGAATCCAGCTCCTTCCCATATGAATCGAAAACCTGAACTTCATACATGCCTTTCAGATAAATACCACTATTATTTCCTGATGGTACATTGACTTCAAGCTTCAAATTGAAATCTTCAAATGTCTGATTTGTTCTTAAATTTCCATAGTAGACATGATGCCCATCTTCCTGAACAGGGTCATTTACCATGACACCATTTACAACTTTGAAACCATTCTTGCTATCGGGATTAACCATTCTCCAGCCCTCTAAATTTTTGCCATTAAAAAGCTCTATAGCTTTGCCATATTTCAGTTTGCTAAGATCAGGTGCCTTACCGACAGGAGGGAGTCTCCTGCCTACAAAGGAAGAAATATTTTCACCCTTATCATCATGGTTAGGACCAGTCATATACCCAAATATCTGATCATTTACCCTTGTTATATCTAGCCGAAAGGTCTTCACATGGGTCCGTAACATATCTGCTGATTTCGCTTCTTTTTCAACAGGTTGGGTGCGTGTTACCACAAGATTATTTTCATCTTTAAAATAAACATGTGAGACAGGGAGGACACTTCCTCCGATCCATAAAAGTTCTGCATCAAGATAACCATGATCTTCGTGCACATGCAACCAACCCACTCCTCCTCCATCAATATCCAGGGTCCACATACCCATGAAATCAGATCCTATTTCTTGTGTGCTATATAGTTCAGCAGAGTAGGTGTTTGCAACAATGTTTAGGGAAAAGAGAACAGTTAATGCAATTTGAAAATACCGTTTCATTTCTTAAATATTTATATTAGGTTTCTAAATTCTATTATACTAATCAAGATGCTTTGCTTATAGAATATGCTGGCATCTTATAATGGCTAAAGTAATTAAATTCTTCTTTATCAATGTACCAGGTTTCTTCAAAGTTGATAATTGATATTATCATAAGCATATGAAGTAGATTCGATTAAAAATAGAGCATTCATGTCAAGTTAGCAATGATCCTGGTATGCTTTAATTATTTGATCTAAGAACAGATTTTGATCTAGATCCCAATATTTATTTGAAAAAACTTCTACTTCGTCAAATCCGGTAAAACCAGCTTCCTTAATCCAGGATCCTATTTTAGGCAGGTCAATACATCCTTCTCCCATGAGCGGGCGGTCATTAAGCATATCAGACATTGGCATTCTCCAATCGCCAAGATGGTAGCCCATGATATGATTGTTTTTACCACATCTCATAATTTCAGATCTGAGGTTTTCATCCCACCAGGTATGAAAAACATCGATGATGACTCCAACAGTATCATCATTGATATCTTCTACGATGGTATTGGCCTGACTTAAGGTATTAATAGCGCATCTTTTATACGAATACATGGGGTGAAGCGGTTCGATGCCCAACTTTACATTATGTGCTTTGGCATATGGGATAATCTCTTCTATACCTGCCTGAATCTGGGATCTTGATGTTTCGAGAGACTGGGTGGGATCTGCACCGCATAACATTACAAGAAGAGGGGCTTCGAGGGCAGCTGAATCATCCATCAATTTCTTATTATGATCAAGAGCTTCCTGACGTTTTTGTTCAGATGCATGGGCAAAGAATCCTCCTCTGACAAGGGAGACGACCTCTATTGGGTACGATTTTAAAATCTCGCCTGCCTTTATTGCGCCCATCCGTTGAATTGCATTTCCCCATACACTTATGCCTCCAATTCCCTTTTTACAATATTCATTTACCGCCTTTTCAAGGGGCCATCGTTTTGTAGTAATTGTATGGATACAAAGATTTGAAAGATCACTTGCCATGTTGCTTATACATAAGATTCAGTGTAAAAGTATAATATAAACTCATATTAAATATTAGGAGTGTGAACTAAGCGCATTTCAGAATTCAGGCAAGACTTACTCCCTGCGAATAACCTTATCGAGGATTAAGTTTCTGTATAGTTCTACATGCTAAATTAAGATCGAATCATGTTTTTTCTGACAATATCCACAGTTTCAATGGCTTTTAGATGCGACAAAGGGCATCAATTTATAGAATGACCACGGGAATATCTAAAGTACTTTTCTACCAACTTACATGATCGGTATATCAATAATATTTAGCTGTAGACGTTTACTTTGTACCTTACTAATGGTTAAAAGTTTCCTTTTATATGAAAAAGACGAACGGCATCACAAGGAGAACTATCTTAAAACTTGGGAGCATTTTAGGTATTGGTTCTGTGCTGCCCACAAGAGAATTATTTTACGATTATACAGATATGATCAGAAGACCAATTAGCGCAACAGGAGAGCTACTTCCAGTAGTTGGCTTAGGAACTTATCAGACTTTTTATATTGGCGACGACCAGGAGTCAGGGATGACATTATCTGAAGTCTTAAAAGAAGTAAATAGATTGGGGGGAAGTGTCATTGATTCATCTCCAATGTATGCCAGTTCAGAGAGAGTTGTGGGAGATCTAACATCAGCTTTGGACTTTCAGGATAACTTTTTTTATGCTACAAAAGTTTGGACAAATGGTAAAGAAGATGGTATCGCACAGATGAACCGATCTATGAGATATATGAGAAGGTCCAAAATGGATCTTATTCAGATTCATAATTTGAAAGATTGGAAGACTCATGTCACAACACTTAAAAAGTGGAAAGAACAAGACAAAATCCGCTATTGGGGTATTACTCATTATACAGATTATGCTCATTCTGATTTGGAGCGTGTGATAAAATCCGAACGCCCTGATTTTGTGCAGTTTAATTATTCTATTCTTTCAAGACATGCAGAAAAAACCCTTTTTGAGACATGTGCCCGGTATGGGGCAGCCACTATCATAAATATGCCATTTGCCAGCGGGTCATTATTTAACAAAGTTAAAGACAAGAGTCTGCCTCCATGGGCGATAGAATTTGATATAGAAAGTTGGGGGCAATTTTTCCTTAAGTTTATCATATCTAATCCTCAGGTGACATGTGTTATCCCTGGCACCTCAAAACCACATCATGCCATAGATAATATGCAAGCTGGATATGGCAGGATGCCCGATAAAGAGATCCGCGAAAAAATGTATGAATATCTAAAGCGAATTTAGAGTTAGCGCACTAAATAGTCATGCTTCGTATGTAACTTGCTAATAAGAATGCGGCGAAATATTCTGGTTGCTCTCTCTTTATTTTCCTTGATAAATAGGTTGCCGCTTCTCATAAAAACTGGCAATAGCTTCTTTGAAGTCTTCGGAATCCAACAATTCAGCTTGTGCCCGAATTTCTAGATCCTGCCCGGCGCGATCTTCAAATTGACCTTCAATAATAATCTTTTTGCAGAGACGTACTGCGAGAGGAGGTAATTGTAATAATTGTCTTGCCAATCCGATTACATGTTCTTCTAATGAGATATCGGGCACCACTTCTTTAAATAATCCCATTTGCAATCCTTTTTCAGCGGATACGCTATTTCCTAACATCACAAGTTCTTTGGTGTTGGCAATACCTATGGTGCGAGTAATGCGCTGCGTTCCCATGATCACCCCTATGCTTCTTTTTACTTCTGGTAGACAAACCACCGTATGTTCTGACGCAATTCTGAAATCACAACAAAGCGCAAGTATCAGACCTCCTCCTATCACATGACCCTGGAGAGCAGCTATTACTGGTTTGTTAAGTGCTTCAAAACGATCTAGTATCTCCTGTGATGATTGTAGATTCTTTTTGAAATCTGCCTTTTCACTGCCTATTAAATCTCGGATTAACTGGACATCGACACCCGCAGAAAAATCCTTTCCACTAGCCCTTAGGATGACCACCCAGACATCATCATTCGAAGCAAGCTCCTTCGTAATTTCATCTAATTCTAAAAACGTGGTGCTATCAAATCGGTTTTTTTTGTCTGGCCTGTTAAGGGTAAGATTAGCAATATGATCGTCAATTACAAGCAACCAATGTTGATAAATCATCGTCCGACTTTTTTATAATGTGATCCGTTCTAAGTTGATCAATATACTATAATAATGCTTAGAGATAAAACTCCAAGGAAAAGAATTCTGATATTTTTATATACTTAAAATAAATGAACCCTAATAACGAAGGGCCAGGCGTAATATGTCCAAAATAATATCAGAGTATTCAAGCTATTAATTTTCATATAATACTACATATTGTTTTAATTGCGTTCTGACCACGTGTATTCATCAATGAGTTTATTTCTTGGAAGTAAAGACAGAACAGCAACTTATCAGTGATTTTAGATCGGGCGAGCAAACTGCATTTAGAAATATCTTCGATCGCTATTACCGAATTCTGGTTATTACTTCATATCAAATCCTGAAAGATCAGCATATAAGTCGTGACGCGGTTCAGGAAGTCTTTTTAGAACTTTGGAAGAACCGAGACAAACTCAAAGATGAGTCGGAATTACTTCCGTATCTCAAACGCAGTGTCATTAATCGTTCGATCAACATTATTAAGTCGCGAAAGCATCATATGTCTTCAGGTCCGGAACCATTGAGTTTTATAACTGATGACCGTAGACAACCAGATCAGGAATACGAGGAAAAAGAACTGAAAGAAGTTGTAATGACAGCCATAGACCGATTACCGGAAAGATGTAGGGCGGTATTTATGCTCTGTCGCATGGAAGGGTATTCTCACTTCGAAATTGCAGCAAAACTTGGAATTTCTACAAAGACAATAGAAAACCAAATGACAAAAGCGCTTAAGATTATTCGTAATGAAATACAACAATATCAAGGACTTCTCAAGACCATATTTATAACTTTAGTACTGAGTGAATGGGGGATTATCGCTTTTGAACTGTTAAGTTGCTATCACTACTTATAAATGAATGAAGATCTTTACATAGAATATTTACAAAAAGAACTTTCAGGTACGATTACTGAAAAAGAGCGAATTGAACTGGATCAGTGGAAGCATTCTTCTGAAGAAAATAGCCTGCTCGCTAATCGAATCTATGAAGCCTGGGAATTAAGTGATCAATATGGGGCAAATATAAAAGTAGACCTTGACCGCGATTTTGGTGTACTAATGAGTAAAATTAGCAAGACTGATAAAAGATCGAGCATTTTTCCTCGCTTATGGATAGGAATGGCCGCCTCAATCCTGCTATTGACTTCGGTATTTTTTCTTTTAAGACCAACAGAAGACATCATCATCATATCGACCTCGGATAATTATGCCGTGACATTACCCGACGGGAGTAAACTTTTATTATCAGAAGGGACTAAGATCTCTTATAAAGAGAAGTTTGCAGAGGGTAGATCGGTAACTCTTTCTGGCGCCGCTTATTGGGATGTGAAGCACGATGCAAATATGCCGTTTCACGTGATATCTCCAAATCTCAGGACTTCAGTTCTGGGCACAAAGTTTTTTATAAATGATATCAAAGACATAGATAACCCTGAAGTTCAGTTATTAGAAGGTAAGATCTCCGTGACTCGGGTGGATGGAAGTCAGGAATATATTCTTGTTCCGGATCAGCGGTTAGTCATGATGGAAGGCACCTTGAAGCGTTTCGATCAATTGTCATTGCAAAACTTTAGTTGGTATTATGATTCACTGAGATTCGAACAGACTATTTTAAAGGAAGTTATTTTTAATCTGGAAGCACATTTTGGGACGAGCATAGAACTGGAAAGCCAAATTCAGGATTGTTCCTTTACAGGAAATTTTACGAATCAATCGATAAAAGAAATCCTTGAGTCAATTGTGACATTATTTGGTGCCGAGCTCATTGAAAACGAATTGAAATATGTGATTTTAGGAGGTCAATGCGAATAAAACCTAAATTGAAATTTGTCTTTATTGTGGTCATCTCCCTGATTACTTCAACACTTCCTGCGCAGATTGGCGAGCAGAGAATATCGATCTCCTTTTCTTCTGATTCTTATATTGAGGCTTTAAATAAAATAGCAGATTATTCTGTGTATACTGTCATTTTTAGCGAAGATCTTTTTAATGATGAGGGAGATTTGACGATGACATTTGAAAATGAAAAAGTTGAAACTATCCTGAATCACATTCTACAGAATACAGAATTATCCGTCAAAAAAAGTAATTCTATTTTTATAATATCTAAAAAGAAAAGAAGCCAATATAATTGGTTTGGATATATAGTAGAAAAAGAGAGCGGCGAACGTCTTGCATTTGCAACAGTTCATTGTGTTACCACCGGTCAAGTCTTTGAATCTAATGAAACCGGTTATTTTAGTATTTCACTTCCTCCGGATAATTATACATTTAATGTGCATTATTTGGGTCATGAAAAAGGCCTATTTGAAATCCCTCTTTATAATCACGTTAATCGAGATATAGGCCTGGCATCAAAAAACATGTTACCGGAAATAATCGTGGATGAATCCAAATCCAATTCAGGGTATCAGGAAAGAAATAAATATGCCCATGACAAGTTAATGCGCTTATCCACCAGGGCTCCTGGGCTGGGTGGGAGCAGTGATCTCTTACAGACAGCCAAGTCCCTTCCGGGTATTCAAAGCGGTGCCACAGGGGGGTATTTTATCAGAGGAGGAAGTAATGATCAGAATTTATATTTACTGGATGGCGTCGCTATTTACAATCCCTTTCATTCATTGGGATTGACGTCTATTTTTACACCCCATGCTACACGGAGTCTTCAAATTTATAAGTCGGGATTTCGGGCGCAATATGGAGACAAATCTTCATCAGTAATAGATATAAAGTTGAAAGATGGGCATGATAAAAATTATAAATTCGGAGGGGGGGTCAATCCTCAGGACGGATATTTCAAGTCAGAAGGTCCCTTGTGGAAGGGGAGGTCTTCATTTTTTATGTATGGCAGGGCGTCAACATCAACATTCAGATTTAATGAGGTAATTAAAAACTCCTTGTTTCCAGAAGAAGAGGCTTCAAATCGAACCAATTATTTTGACCTGATCGCCAAAGTTAATTTTAAAATAAATACACGGAACGAATTATTTGCAACATTTTATAAAGGGAAGGATTTAATAAAAGGCAAGGTAGAAAATGAAGAACCTGAGGAAATAGGATTACTCGAAGTGAGAGAAGAAACGGAACTGTCCTGGGGAAACCAGGTTATAAATTTAAGATTACAGAGTATTTTATCCCCTTCAGTATTCCTGCATTTGTCAGTCAGTCAAAATAAATATTTTAGTGAATTTGGTGTTTTATTGAAAGAAGAATACCAGGAAGAAGACCAGGACCAACTATTCTTTAATTCTATTTCCTCTTTTAATGAGGATATGGAATATAAAGCAGAGTTAGATATCTATCCTTGGTCCAAGTATCGCGTGAAAACTGGCCTGGGAATGCTCAGAAAATCTTACGTTCCCAATTTTCAGTTCTTTGATGAAGATTCAGAAGAGCTGGATGAAATAAAGGATTTGCAATTTTCTTCGGTAGAAGCATTAAGAGACAGATCCACTCTTTATTCTAACAAATGGTATGCGTTTATTGAGAATACGTGGACGACTAAAAAGATGCTAATTCAAGCCGGATTGCGTACAAGTTATTTTGCTTTTGATGCTTCCGATTTTTTTCATCTTCAACCCAGACTAAGTCTTGATTATTTTTACACTCCTCAGAGCACAATTTCGATTTCCGCGTCACGGGTAATTCAATATGTACATCTGCTATCTGGCTCGGAAGTAAACTTGCCACGCGACCTATGGTATCCTGCGTATGATGCGCTACCACCCGAAGAGACATGGCATTATAACCTGGCATTCAAAAAATCCATACGAGAAGGCCTAAGCATCAATACAGAAATATATTTGAAAGATACACGGAATAAAAGTTCCACTTCTCAAATAGCTTATGAAAAATCTTCTGCGGTAGAATCACTTTTTGGCAATGTCGGTAAGGCCACAAGTTATGGTTTTGAAATAGGTGTAGAAGTAAACACTAAAAGGTGGGAGAGCCTCATAAGTTATACTTTAAGTAAATCAACGAGGGAGTTTTCAAATATTAATTTGGGAAATGTCTACGACTTTCAATTTGATCGGGTACACGAATTAAAGTCAGTTAATACATTTCAATTATCTAAGTCTCTTGTGCTTGGGTTAAGTACATACCTGGCCAGTGGTCATCCCTTGTTAGTTACTTCTGAACTAGACTTGAATATGGGTATTAACCCCATTGATATTAATGAACCAGGCTATAAAAATCAAAAACGAACCAGTTGGCAACACCGTCTTGATTTATCTCTTCTTTATTCCAGGCAAATAGGGCGTACTTTTCATGATCTTAAGTTTAATATTTATAATTCCTATAGTCAAAACCATCCTTTATTCTATACGGTTGATCCTGAGGATAGAGTTCGAGTCCTACAGCCGAATTTCTCCATTCCTATCATTCCATCTCTTTCATATTCCATATCATTTTAATTCTGCAATTTATTTTTATTGCAGATAGG
>JAJCYJ010000537.1 GCA_029262975.1 Saprospiraceae bacterium | reverse complement strand
CTTATAGAAATAAGGTATCGTCTCAATTCCTTTATAGAAATTAAATACCCCATAGTGTTCATTGGGCGAGTGAATATCATCACTATCAAGACCAAAACCCATTAAAACGGTCTTTACTTCAAGCAACTCTTCGAACAGCGCTACTATAGGTATACTCCCTCCTCCCCTGACTGGGATCGGATCTTTGCCAAAAGAATCTTTCATGGCAAGGTGAGCTGCCTGGTATTCTGGCGTATTCGTTGGTGTCACAGCAGGAGCCCCTCCGTGATGTGGTGTCACCTTAACCCGGACACTTTTCGGAGCTATGCTCTTAAAATAATCAGTGAAAATCTGCGTAATCTTATCCGACTTCTGATTGGGAACCAGACGCATGCTTATCTTGGCAAATGCCTTGGATGGAAGTACAGTTTTAGCGCCTTCTCCTATATATCCTCCCCAAATACCATTTACATCCAACGTAGGTCGGATAGATGTCCTTTCTAAAGTCGTATATCCTTTTTCACCCTGGACATCATCTATATCCAGTTCTTTTTTATACGCTTCCAAACTAAAGGGTGCCTCATTCATTACAGAACGCTCTGCTTCTGTCACAACCTGGACATCATCGTAAAATCCTGGAATCGTAATGTGCTCCTGATCATCCTTCATTTGAGCGATCATTTTACTCAATACATTGATTGGATTTGCAACCGCACCTCCATATACACCTGAATGAAGGTCCTTATTTGCGCCAGTGACTTCGACTTCTACATAGGATAATCCCCTAAGCCCAACCGTAATAGACGGTACGTCATTCGCAATTATGGAAGTATCCGAGATCAGTACAACATCACATTTTAATAATGATTTTTGCGCCGAACAGAAATCTCCCAAGTTATCCGAACCAACTTCCTCTTCACCTTCAAGCAAAAACTTCACGTTACATGGCAGCTCATCATTGGCTAGCATTGCTTCGACTGCTTTGACATGCATGTATGCCTGGCCTTTATCATCACATGAGCCTCGCGCAAAGATGGCTCCCTCAGGATGAATTTCAGTCTTTTTGATTACGGGTTCAAAAGGCGGAGAATCCCATAAATCCAAAGGGTCTGGCGGCTGAACATCATAATGACCATAGACAAGGACCGTAGGTAAATCTTTGTCAATTATTTTCTGTGCATATACGATTGGATGACCTGGCGTTTCAAATTTTGTGACATGATCAAGACCTATCCTCAGCATTTCTGCCATCAATAGTTCTGCTGTCTTGACCATGTCATCCTTATGTCGACTATCTGCACTTACAGAAGGAATACGCAGCAATTCCAGCAACTCTTCTAAAAATCTCTCTTTGTTTTGTTTGATAAACTCTTGTGTCCCAATCATATTTCTACTTTATTTCTTATGTCATATTTTCATCAAGGCTGCAAAATTAAGTAAAGCACTGATACATGATGGACTATTTTCACAGTTATTCATCAATGCGATAGGTCGATCTGATATATCCTCCAATATTAACAGGGTTTCTGCCTGAGCCCCATACTCAAATTTATAAAATAAGTTTATGCCCTGATGAGTTGATACATATATAGAATCTTAATATTATTACATCTTGCATTCGACAGAGAACAGAATATAAAATCAATTATGCCAGAAGTAAGATCTTTCATTTTTTTAATGCTGTGTTTTGTCCTTGCCTACAGTGGATTTGGACAAAATCATAATTGTGTATTTATTCAGAATGGTATTGATCTTCAGACTAAATTATACAGGACGGAGGTAGCACCAGCTTTATTCTTTAATTATACACCGCCTCAAATCAAAAATGAGTTACAGGAAAACAATCTAATTGAATGTGCTGGACAAGTCGTTAAGGTTGATAATCAAGCTGCTTTACATCTTAATCTCAGAGTAAATAGTAAAAAGGCCCAAACAGTCTATGGCGAAATAAAAAATCAACATATCCTTAAATTTACATTGATTGATGGTAAGGAAATAACAGTTAAATGTTTTGCTGGAAGTAACGGAGTAATAAGTAATGATAAGAATTCCTATATATATCCTATTGGATTTGAACTCTCAAATAGGGACTTAAGAGCCCTGGGAAAAAAAGAAATAGATAAAATTGGTATCCAATGGTCATCAGGATACGAAGAATATACTATCTATGAGGTCGATTTTCTTATGAATCAAATAGCATGTCTCGAACAAGCGACACAAAAAAAGCCAAACTAGGGTTAAATCTTCCAACTGATCCCCGATGGGTCAACCTCGCAGAAAAGAGCTTGGAAGAGATCCTCACGGATCATGCTTATTGTGAACAAAAAGCAGCAACTTCCTGCATTACTTTAGTTCAAAAATACCCTGACTACGAAAGACTTGTTGATGAAGTTTCTCCTATCGTAACAGAAGAATGGGGACACTTCAGACTGGTGATTGCCGAACTTAAAAAACGTGGTCTAAAGCTTGGTTTTCAACGCAAAGACTTATACGTTCAAGAGCTTTTAAAATTCCAGAGAGGAGGAGGAAGTATGGATGATAGACTGCTGGAAAAGTTACTCACCTTTGCGCTAATTGAAGCTCGAAGCTGTGAGCGATTCAGGTTGCTTTCACTGTATATTTCAGAGGAATCTTTGAGAGATTTTTATCATCATTTCATGGTATCTGAAGCAGGCCATTACAAATTATTCCTGGGCCTCGCTAAACATTATTGCGGAGAAGAAAAAGCAGTCAAGCGGTGGCATGAATATTTGAATTATGAAGCTAAGATGCTTTTAAAAATGGATCCCAGCGGAGAACGAATGCATTGAGTAGCCAGCGGGTACGACTCTATTATTGGCGTCTGTTAAATATCATTCTATGTCAATACTTACCAAAATCTCAGACGGACGAACCGATCTTATAATTGATCATTTAAATGGCGAAGGAAAGCCAACAGACAAAGATGAGTACGGCCAATCACTCATCTCCCTGGCAGCTTATTATGGCGATGTTAGCGCTATCAAACTGTTATTGAGTAAGGGGCTATTATTGTCCGAACTAGGACCTAACTATGACTTGAACGGTGCCGCTTTTCACGGACATTGGCCATTGTGTCAATTCTTATTGGAGGAAGGAGCGAATCCGAACGAAGTCCTCCAGGAAAACGGTGAATCTCCTCTTCATAGTTGTTTATCCAAAGTCAATAGTCGGAGCACTTTATACATTGTAAAAGCATTACTCCACTTTGGCGCGAATCCAAATGTGAAAACCTTTCCCCGAAAAGAGTCCGGGGCATTTATGAGGGATGCCTACACCCAGGGTGAAACACCTTTACACAGGGCGGCAGCTTATGGCGATGCAGACACCATCCAGGTTTTATTAGATGGTGGTGCAGATAAGACAATTAAAGACAATAATGGTGATTCTCCCCTATCGTGGGCAAGTGTCCATCTCAGGCCCGGCAAGATTCTATCGTTGTTGGCATATGGACCGCACAACCTGCATCCGCTCCACATCGAACGCATTCAAAGTGATCATGGTTTTGGCCTGGGAAGTGGATCCATGAGTGGGTTATCAGGTAAAATACATTTATAAAAAAAGGCCTGTTTCAAGTTGAAACAGACCTTTTTGTCATTTATTCAATCTTGCTGATTGAAAAGAAGTTTATCTATGCTTATTCAGTTTCAGATACAGGGCGTGGAAATTGTGACCAGACATCATCACCAGCACGATCTAATGGCAATTCGTTTAATCGATTCCATCTTCTCATATCTACCCATCGATGTCCTTCTCCAAAAAGAGAATAGCGTCTTTGTAACATGATTTCATTCATCAATGAAGCGTCATCAGATCCACCTGCATACGCAGCTAAACCTGCTGCCGCTCGGATCACATTAATGGCTGCAATAGCATCCGCATTATTTGATCCTACATTTGCCTCTGCATTAATTAGGATTAGTTCTTCATTTCTCATGTACGGTACAAAATCAGTTAATGATTTAAATACCCATACATCATAATCACCACTGAGACCATCTAAGGTAAGCGTCCCACTAGGTCGTAAAAGAACTTTTGATAACCTCGTATCACCCGCTTCTGCGTCGGCGACAAATGTTGGATGTGCTATAATAGCATCTGCCTGATCAGGAACCCTGAACAAGTTATTTGCAAAATCACCACCTGCAGTAGAATAAAATCTGGCAGGACCAACATTCAAATCTCCAGCCATATCCATAAATGATCCTGCTAACTTAGAAAGTGCATCGGAATTGTTACCTTGATAAAGTGCAACTCTTGCAGCCAAACCTTTATTAAATTTCAAAAAAGACTGGGGGTCATCAAAACCTGCCATAGCTGCTGATAGCACAAATGGAAATGCACTGCCCGCACCGCTTAAATCGGAAGCTGCTTCTGTCAATAGATTTTGAATTGCTGCCAATGCAGAATCATAACCTTCAAAAGCACCAAGGTTATCCGGATCAGCTACATTGATTCTTATTCCATTTTGGTATTGAAGATTCGCTACGAGAAGGTATTCATAAGCCTGGAGCGTCTTGGCAAATCCAAGATATCCTTTCAAGTCTTCGCTTGTGATTAAAGAAGAATTATTTGCACCATCAATAAGAACATTTGCCGTCTTAATAGTACGATATCTTCCCTGGTATGGGCGCGTACCATAAAAGCCTGCATTGTCTAACTGTGAGTCTCCTTTCCCTAATACTTCACCTGTATATCTTGGATCAGAACCCGTAAAAAAGAAATATTCTCTTCCTACAATTGAAGTAACATCATAGTAAAATCCAACATCTTGTCTCATCAAGTCTTCAATACCTGTGACCAGGGTCTGAAGAGAACTCTTCGTTGCATCAAGATCAAATTCTGCAATAGCCGAGCCATTTGGATTAGAATTATCATCAATATCGCAACTCACATATGAGCAAGCTAATATTAACGGTATTATATATTTTATAATTTTCATATTAATTTCTTTTTATAATTAGAAGTTTGCTATAAAGTGAAAATCGAATCTCTTCGATGAAGGAAATGGAGTCACTTCCACAGCATTAGAAAGCTCATTGGCACCGAAATTAGAAACTTCAGGATCATAACTATTATAATCAAAAATATTGATCAAATTAGTTCCTGAAAATCCAATTTTATAAACACCGCCTCCAGGAATCAAGTCTTTAGGTATTGTATAATAAAGACCAATTTCACGAAGTCTTAAATAGCTTGCATCTTCAACGTATGGTTCGGTATTTGAACCTAAAAGAGCCAACCTGTAATTCCCATTAGTCAATTCACCACTTGGGTCCAACGTGTTATCATCAAAGTCATGCGTTGTATTATTCAAATCGAATAACAATGTAGATAGGTTAATATTTTCTCCACCTTGCTTCAAGTGCCAGATAAATGCTAAATCAAAACCTCCGAAGGTTAGATTGTTTGACCATGACAACTGGAAATCAGCTTCTGAATTACCAAATTCCTGAAGTGTTGGAGGTCCATCGTCATTAAGAGAAATAGTTGGATTGGGTCCTACTCCTATTAATGTAGTCGGACTAAAACCTTCTTTTATCAAAAAGTTTCCAAGGAAGTCGGCAAAACCACCTGTTGTGAAAGCCGGAACTAATAATTTAGTGACCTCAGCCGTGTTTTTCCAAAAACTCAACCTTGCATTCCAGGCTAAATCCTGCCCGTTAATAATATTCATATTCAACCCTATTTCTACACCCTTGTTTCTCAAAGCAGCAGCGTTAGTCACCTGGCTTGAAAAACCACTGGATGTAGGTACAGCAGCATTTAACAATAAATCTTCAACTGACTTTATATAATAGGTAGCGTCAAATGAGAATCTCCTGTTAATTTCAATATCAACTCCAAATTCAACTTCTTTTTGTCTTTCTGGTCCGACTGTTGAATTACCAAGGAGTGTAGGTACAAAAACACCTGCATTTCCATCTACAATAGTTGAATTCAAGGTGGTGAATTTAGATCCGAATCTTGCGAAGTTTCCAGATTCTCCATACGCTGCACGAATTTTGAATTGTGTGAAAGCTCCTTCACTATTCCAGAAATCAAAGTTTTGAAGATTGATCGCTACATTAGCTTTTGGATAAATGAACAACTCATTTACATCTCCATTATTAGAAGATTTATCCGCTCTGAATCCAACAGTAGCGAGAATCATGTCCTTATAATTAACTTCCTCTTGCGCGAAGAATCCCTTATCCTGTTGTATTAATCTATTCTGTGTAACATTTCTGGATCCAGCCTGATCAAGATTAGTTTGTGTTCCAATCAAATCTGTAGCTTCTCCAATAATTGTATTTTGATTAAAATCTTCCTGTGTTACACCCGCAGATGTTGTAAAAGATAAACCATTATCGAGGTATAAATTATGTACCAAAAATAAGGCAAGGTTTGTATTCAAATTCTTTGTAAATCCCTGAACCGATACACCATTAAGACCTGCTCCATCTCTTTGAAATTGAAGTGTATTAGGAAACAGTGCGTTCGTATTCAAATTATAAAAATCGACACCACCTCTGAATACTGCTTTCAAAGAAGCCTTATTGGATTGTAAAATTTTAGCTGATAACGTACCTCCACCAATAAATCTATTTACGGATTCATTATTGGTCATTAGTGCCGCGGTCTCAAGAAAATTAGACGGGGCATATGGATTAGATGGAAAGATGCCTGCCGCATTTGGTTGAAGTTGAGCCCATGAAGGAGTAGACGTAAAAGATATGCCCATCGTGTTACCAGAATTATCATTGTTGAAAAATCCACGGTCTGCTGATGATGATATGTAGTTAGTAGATAGTGCCACGTCAAACACATTAGATATCTCGTGATCGATATTAACACGAGCTGCTACTTTACTATATCCGGTCCTGTTTACAATTCCTTCTTCGTTTTTGTATGTACCCCCAACGAAAAATTGTGTTTTCTCATTTCCACCGCTCAGGCTAAGACGTGTATTATAAAGAGATCCTTTATTCCCATAAAGTTCTTCTTCATAATTATGAATTGTACCATTGCTTTGAGCTGCTCTAAAATTGTCAATATCCCCAGCGAAATTAGAGTTGAGCACTCTTTCTTCCGTCCAGTCCCGTACTCCTAACTTATTGAGTTGGGAAGTAACACCTACTGACTGATGAAAATTAATAGCAGTTTTTCCAGATTTGCCTCTCTTGGTTGTGATAATTACCACACCACCGGCTGCTCTTGATCCATAGATAGCGGCAGCAGATGCACCTTTAAGAATCTCGACGGATTCTATATCATTAGGATCTATATCTGCCAATCTGTTCGACGGGTTATCCTGATTTCTCGTACTTCCTCCAGCTTGTGCTGCAGATACAAGATTCAATCCTCCTTTGATAGATGAATTGTCAATGTAGATTCCGTCAAGGATGATCAACGGTTGAGATGAACCACTTATGGATGTCGTTCCCCTTAACTTAAATGCCATTCCTCCACCCGGTGCACCCGAGTTTGACTTAATTTCTGCTCCTTTAAACTTCCCATAGAGCGCGCCATCAAGAGTAGATGAAGCCGCAACTCCGGTGAGTTCCTTAGCATTAACCCTTGCTACAGAGTTAGCAAGATTCTTTCTTTTGACTGTTGTAGCAAGACCTGTCACGACTATTTCCTCGAGTTGATTGATATCTTCTTCCATGATGATGTTGAAAAAATTGTCGTCATTACTCACTTGTAAATTTTCCGTGCGAAAGCCCAAATAGGAAATTACCAGCACACCTGATGTACCTGGTACTTCTACACTAAATGAGCCATCCAAATCTGTGGCCGTACCAATTGTCGTGCCTTGGAGTAAAACTGATACTCCAATCAAAGGGCCAGAATTGTCAGCTATTGTACCTGACACGGTAAATTGTGCATTAAGTCCATACGTGCATATTGTAGCCAATATCACGACCAGAAACTTAATTCGGTTAAAATGCTTTTTCATAAAAAAATGCTTTTGTTATTAAATGGAGATGTAATGTATGTATAACGCTTCGACTAATCGCAATGTCTACTTGTCTTTTAGACAAAAGATTCGAGATCAAAGTTAAAATTGATGTGTTTGTAGACAATTTGCGTTTCATTCGCTGATTAAAATATAAAAGCCCGCTTCATTTAACTGAAACGGGCTTATTCATGTCCATTTTGTCGCTTGCTAACGGTCTTTTACACGCGACAATATTCCTTTATCATCTTCCACAAGTTCTGCATCCACAAAACCGCGATTTATTGCTTTTATCCGTGCTTGTCTTGCCTGGTCAATTGTCT
>JAJCYJ010000536.1 GCA_029262975.1 Saprospiraceae bacterium | reverse complement strand
TTCACTTCCTTTCGTGCACCGTCATGCTCGACCCAGACGGATCAGTTATTCTTTTTCGAGCGCTGTCGCACTCGACCCTACGGGATCGGTAGTTCATTATCAATTATCAATTTCTAATTTAGCCCTTGTAGAATGTAATATGAATCATAACCATTATTCAAGGCACCTAAGAGCATAGGCACTAAAGCACATTAATTATTAACCCACACTTCTAATCTATAAAATCCTTATTTTGACTTTTCAATTTTTCTAATTTGGGGATATGTATTCAATCATTCAGTAATAATTCAATATCTCAAGGAACAATAAGCGAACTACAAAAAACGAGCGTCACTTTAAATGCTCATATATTCTTACTTCATACTCATGAGAAGAATCAGTAGCTTATCTTAACTTAGCTGATAACTAATCTAAATATAGTTTGATTTTTTTCTATATTTAACGAGCATCGAGTTGTGATGCCCTAGTAATCGTTCTTTTTTATAAAATTAAAATACTACGCTTATGTTTGGTTCAGGAATATTAGATTTAGTCATTGGTCTCGTATTTATATATTTTATCCTGAGTTTAATATCCTCAGCTATTCGGGAGATGTTTGCTAATCTAAGAGATCTCAGGTACCGGCATTTAGAAGATTGGTTCAAGAACATAGTAAAAGACGAATCAACTACTAAAGCGATTATGGATCATCATCTAATCGCAGGATTGACGACAAGAAACAAGAAACCTTCATATATACCGGACAATATATTTTCTACTGTAGTCTTTGATTTATTTGTAAATAAATGGGATAGAGGGAAAGATGAAAAGTTGAAGGGGGATGAACCAAAGACTTCGATTTCTAAGACTTTCGACTTTGTTCAATTGAAGAAATCGATAGCAAATAGTGATGTATTAAAGGATGATTTAAAGCGTGTTCTAGTGCAGTATGCGGAAGAATCTAAAGATCTTGGAGATTTTAGAATTAGGATCGAAACATGGTTTAATCAAGCAATGAGGGAAGCTGCGGGTACTTATAAACAAAGATCTCAAGCGTGGATTTTATTAGTGGCTATCATGGTTACTGCTGCTTTAAACGTCGATTCAGTTGCTGTTGCTAAATTTTTATATGAGAATCCGGAAGCGCGAGAAAAATTTGCAGAACTGGCCGTAAACGCGTCTAAAGATTCTACATATCAAAATAGTATTAACCTTGCGGACTTTCCTACACCCTTGGATAGTACAATTAAGTCCGGGGATACGGTCCTGGTCAAAATCAATGTTAATATCAAAGAAATTAAAGCATACAGTGATCTGCTTACCAGTACTTCTCTTCCGATCGGATGGAATGAAAAAACAAAAATAGAATGCTGTTCGAGGCCTTGGTGGACACGATTTTTTGGATGGTTAATGACCGCAATGGCCGTCTCAATGGGCGCACCGTTTTGGTTTGATATGCTCAATAAATTATCTAATCTCCGTTCTGCCAGTAAACCACCAACAAAGGGAGAAGACAATGAGCAACCTGATCCAAAGGCTGGTAAGGCATAGGTTTAACAATAGAAAAAATGTCTCGGAAAATGATTGTAAGAATTATTAGATTGGGATTATAGTGAATTATAATACCCAAACTAAAACAATCCATTCAAATACAATTAATAGAAAGAAAGGGGACATTTAATGCAAATTGAAATAATGCGATTTTTATTTATAAAAGTATAAGGGGCAGTAAATTTTTTAGCCATTCTCCTCTTAATGAAATACATATGTACAAAAGAAAGTCGAACGGGACTCTACTCGGCGAAATATTAGAAATATAAGAATTAAGACGGAGTCATTCGAGCACCTTCATCAATTTCTATTTGATCAAAATATTTATAATATTCTAATTTGATTTTGTGATGTATAAGACAATTATTTCATTTAATAATGAGCATCATTATTTTGTCTTTTATATTTCCTGGCCATTAAAATTGTAAACAAATACACGATTAATTTGTCCGGAATGGTGAGATCAGTCAATATATTGAGTTTCGAACACTGGATTTCAGGCAAAGTGGAAAATACTGATACTCCATGTAGAGTGGATTTGATGTGGTAATTCCTGTCTTCATTCTGACAGAATTGACACATTAGTTATCATTATTATCAATATGATTTTCATCTACCTATTATTAGTTTATGTTACCGCCTTATTGTTTTAATCTAATTCTGCCATTACTATTTGAAGCATGTGAATTCCATTTGGGGATATATAATTACACAAGACATCAGTATTGATTGAGGAAGTCTTTTTATATTTCAGAGAAGCTTGTGCATGCGTGTGGAGTATTCTTTTGTTACAACTATAATTTTTTTTATAAGCTGACCTATATACCAAGATATATGGATTACTTGGCGATTTTTATTTTTATTAATAAATCGTATATTGCCTCTACGTCTATTGTATAAAGGGCGCCTACAATTATTATACGCATCATATTGAAAGAATAAAAACCAAAAAAATGCCCATACCTTTTATAGGCCCTATCATCATTGCTGCCGGCACCACGGCCATAGGATCGTTTTTTCAGAATCGAACTGATCAGATAAGACAGAAGAGCGAGCGGCGGCAGGCAATCATTTTGATGGCTTTGGGGCTCCTTGATGAAGTGAGTAAGACAATTGATAGCCTGCGGTATTTCCTGATGGAAGAGGCTATATATATTGCCATACGAAAAGCTCTTGGCGATGATTCACGCATGGACGAAGATGTAAAAGGTTGGGATGAATATCAGAAATCTGTAATTGAATGGAATTCAAATCATAACCGCTTGCTTTCGCAAGTTCGAGTATATTATGGAGATGAAAATGAAGCGTTGCTGGAAAGTATTGGTGATCGCTTAAATGAGGCCGATTCAAAAGTAGGCGCTACATTCTATAATACGTCAAATTCTCTAATCAAAGAATTCGGTGACAAAAAGGGAGCAAAGCAAGCATTTGATAATATCCTTGGATCAGTCGAAAGGGATATCAGACTTCTTAATTTGCGAATGACACAATTACTTCAGAGTCAGGAAGTAGGTGAACTGAGAGTAAGTATATAGGTGATTACCGATGGTACTTTTTGTTTCTTTGTTAGAGGACATAACATGAATCATTATATTTAGTATTCTTTGAATGGTTTGTCATCAGCTCAGATGAATTTTAATTATTTTATGGGGTTATACAATTACAGCATTTAAGGTTTGCGCTTTTGAAAGTACAAACTACACCCTTAGTTGGGTCATCTTTAAAAATTACCTTTAGTTTATAAAAGTGCCTATTGTCTGGCGTCGGAAAAAAGGGATTTCGATTAAAAATCGGGTCATTCTGATTAATAAAAAGTCCAATGGATGATCAGCTGCTTCTGAGGAATGGAGCGAGATGCCATTATACTATACATTGATGAATAAATGCATCCTCGTACAAGAGCTACCTTTTATACATAAGTCATATTATGATTCGTTATAATATGAAATGATGAAAATGAATAATATAATTAGAACTAAGCGATATGGAGCTAATCGCTTAGAAAAAAGGCGGTTGTCATAGTCCACAGACTGGAGCATCAATTCACCAGTTCCATCCAAATGTACGTTTCCGATTTGGAGGGAATGTATTGGATCTTATCGCTTTTTGAACAATAAAAAGCCAGAGAATCTGCCATCTTTGCTACTATCAAGGAAAAATGTAAGATCAATTGTAAGCGATAATTGAAGAATCGGTAGTGAAGCTTAGATATTTTCTCAGACCATCAGAATTATTCAGCAGCATCGCAAAGTGCAGCCAGGAGACACATGGTACTTTCATCCTGGACATCCTGAATATGATCTTAAAGAAAATCGATAAAAGCCCCATGGGTACTGAGAGCGAAGATGGCTTTTGTAAGCTCTATGAACATTTGATTTCTACCAAAACAGGCAGAAAAGAAAAGGCGAAGAATGAAATGATTGGAAAGGTATGTGTACATCTGGATCAGGTCAATTTTCAGCTTGAGAATAGGGAGATAGGTGTATAGGGAGTTGCTTACCAATACCTGATATGACAATTTGCAGCAGGGTAGTTAATGGATGACTTGGCAAAACTATTTCAGTTCAGGACGTCTGGATCTTTTCTAAAAGAACCACCGACAAATCAGCCTATGACCGGCCAAAATCTAATAATTTGGAAGCCCTTGTGCCCAATCCGGCGACAGGTTTTTATAGAATATAAGTTGTATAGTGAGTAGATAAACGATCTGTGAAAAGAAATGATTATAATTTTTTTTCTCAGATATCAATAAGAAGAATTAGTCAAATTACACTTGAATTTTTAAATAGGTAATTATACCTGATTATGCACAATTCTTCATTTGATATATACAATTATTATGTCTTTTGATTTTAATAATATATTTTTATATGAATCAACCGTTAGTTGATATTTGGTTTTGCATCAAAGTAACCAGACCACATCTTTTATAATTAAGTCTAGTAGGAACGTATGAATTGGATTTCAGGTTTACCGGAATTGCATCTCCTGACCTATGGCCTCCCAAATATTAAAATTGCAATACTTGATGGGGAAGTAGATCTGGATCATCCATGTTTCGAAACGAAGAATGGGGAACTTGCACCATATGAAATAACTGAGGGGGTAACTCCTTCTTCTTCTTCTTCTTCTTCTTCTTCTTCTGGATTATCCAGAAGGCACGGAACGGCAGTTGCAAGTCTGATTTTTGGTAGCCCTGGAAGTAGTGTGGAGGGAGTTGCACCGGGATGCAGTAGTTTAATCATTCCAATATATGAAGAAGATGAAAATGGAAAATTTCATTCCTCTTCCCAGGTCGAATTAGCAAGAGGAATTAAACAGGCCATAGAGAAAGGTGCGAATATTATTAATATCAGCGGAGGTCAGCTTTCAAAGACAGGAGATCCCGACCACTTACTAAAAAAGGCAATTGAAGATTGTGTAAAAGCGGGTGTGCTTATTGTTGCTGCTGCCGGAAATGATGGGTGTAGTTGCCTCCATGTACCAGCGGCAGATCAACAGGTCCTCGCGGTGGGCTCCCTGGATGAAAATGGACTCCCTACCAAAGAAACAAATTATGGAAGTGCCTATCAAGTGAATGGCATTCTGGCTCCTGGAAAGAACTTGACCGCAGCAGTTCCTGGAGGGGGCACCTTTCAAACAAGCGGCGGTACTAGTTTTGCTACACCAGTAGTATCAGGAATCATTGGATTACTGATGAGTCTTCAGATAAAAGAAGGCCTGACTCCAGATGCATATGTTATAAAATCCATTATTGAACAAACAGCCATTCTCTGTCAAGAGGATGGGAAAACAGATTGCAGAAGATTTCTCCGCGGACAATTGAATTTGCCAGGGGCAATTGCTGCTATTCGAAAGAACCCGGGTGTGCTTGCTTCGGGTATCAATTATTTACCAAACAGTAATATTCAAGTTATGAATGAGAACCCTACACCCCAAAATAATGAGGACATTCAAGAATCGCCAAATGTTCAAAAAGTTGTCCCTGCTGACGGCATAGATCAAGCGATCCAGGAATATTCAGATTCATCTTTGGAAATATCTGATCAAGTTATTCCAGGGAAAAAAAGTGCAGCCATATTAGCCGTGCAGCCTTCTTGTGGCAGGGCGACAACTTCGGCCACTCCTTCTTCTGAAGAATCCGATGAAGAGATTTCAGAAATAACGCCTTCTGCACACACTGAGGCTAACAAAATAGACTTAATCGGAGATACTTCTCCAGGTGTCAATATCAATAATTTAAAAAATGAAAAAATGGAAAAAATGGACATTAATCAAGAAATGGAAACGAAACTAACTGACCAGAATACACAGATTTCGGAGGGCGCGATATCGACTTTTGAATCGCAATTGATTGCCCCGTCCGGTGGCATTGATCCCTCTGATTGCGGATGTGGAGGAAAAAAGGAAGCACCTTCCATGGTCTATGCCTTAGGTACAATTGGATATGATTTTGGAAGCGAATCACATCGAGATTCTTTTATTCAGACCATGGGTGGGGGCAATCCTCATGATCCTGTCGCCCTGCTGAATCACCTGGCGGATAATCCTGAGCATGCCGAGGAATTGACCTGGACCCTGGATATTGATCTGACACCCATTTATGCGCTTCATCCGCACGGAGCACATGCACCGAGTGTGTATGAAAAGATTCGTGATTTTTTGAAGGAACAAATTAATGGCAATATCCAAAGGGTATCTGTTCCTGGAATA
>JAJCYJ010000535.1 GCA_029262975.1 Saprospiraceae bacterium | reverse complement strand
TTATGGATAGACGACCATCCTGAAAACAATTATAATTTACAAGAAAATCTATTTGAAAATTATGGTGTTATATCCAGGAATACCACATCGTTTGAAGAAGCAAAGGAGTACTTCCATGAACCGTTTGACTTGATCATATCTGATGTGAGTAAGGGCTCCGACGGACTTAATGCAAAAGGAAGAATTCTTGAATTTAGAAAGAGAAACATACAATTGCCTATCTTCTTTTATACCAGCACCCGTGGATTGAATTTAAAAAGAACACTGCTTGCGGCAGGAGCATCAGTTGTCACTGACAATCCTGTTGATCTAAGGAATGAAATACAGAGATTAGTTGAGCAAAAGTTAAATGTTAATTTCAGAAATATAGATGAGCACCCAAATATTGATAAAGAACCACAAACGAAAAAAGGTTCTGGAGATGGCACTCAATCAATCTCTGTCTATGGCACGATCACAGATAAGAAAACCGGCGATCCAATAATAGGAGCTAATGTAATTGTGAAAGGAACAACAAATGGTAGTATTTCCGATATAGATGGCGGATTTATATTAAGTGTTACCACTAAAGAATTTGAATTAGAAGTTTCGTTCTCAGGATATTCGACTCGGACAATTCATTCAGAAGGTCGATCTCAGTTCGAAATTGTAATGGATTTGGACGACCCTGTATTGGAATTGGACTTGTACATCTCGTTCGCAAGACATGATAAGGAATATAGAGAAACACTAGGGAAAAGATTGTCCTCCTCACTAACACCAATGGACTTCGATATCTGGAATGATTCCGTCAAACAGGCTGGCATAAAATGGGGTGATGAATCAAAAAAATATATCCATACCGCCGATGTCATTATATTTCTTGTAAGTGAAGCCTCTCTTTCTTCCACTTTCTTCCAGGAAGAAATAGAAATTGCCAGCATACGATCAGCAAAAGAAGATGTGAGAATTATACCGATTCTAATTGGACCCTCTAATTTCACTAGTTCAGGCCTTAGAAATTTTCAAGCCTTACCCAAAAATATGGTTCCAATTTCCGAAAGGGAAAATCAGGATGAAATTTGGGAGGAGATTGTCACTGAAATAGGCAAAGCATTAGGAAAGGATATAGAAAATGATCAGGAATCAGATGATCGCGTATTGGACGAAGTAGTCAAAGGTATTTGCGAAATTTCGTTTGAAGGGCAAATAAAAGGGCTTGGATTACTGATGAATGACATGTATATACTGACAGTTCAAAATGTACTGGATAATCGAGAGCAAACTGCAGAAGCTACATTGCATTTTCTACATGGTGAGCACAAAGCTGATGTACGCAAATTTCGAACGGATAGCAACTATGGTTTCACCCTTTTTGGCCTAGTCGACAATAGCCGCATATCAAAAGAAGAAATGTACCTACATCCGCTTGATGAAGGAGATTATATGGTGGATGATACAATCAAAATAGTAACAAAAGACAGCAGTTTGTCCAATCCTGTTACGATCATTGAGGGACATGTCGTTTCTTCCGACAGTCGCTATGTACATTTCCAATTTGAAGGAGATGTTCTGACCCCGGGTGCTGCAATTTATAATAAGTCAGGACAGCTTATCGCTATTCACGATGACTATGATTTAGCAAGTAGTGCTTATCGGAGCATCCGCATGGCTGCGGTCATACAAAGTATGGAAGAATTAAAAAATGAAGTGACATCTCACTTCCCGAATGAACATGAAAATATCGGTATTAAAGACAAAATAGGAGCCATCAAAGATTTAATTGGAGAGGCCAAATTAGAATTAGCTATAAAAGAGACCATGGATTTGGTTCGTGATAGAGACGACTTTCAAAATGATGTAGTTAGTTTATCGGCCCGTTTTACACGATTACAGAAAGATACCATGAAGGGTATTTTAACCAATGAACAGGAGAGGATTAATAGAAATAAGATCGCAGGTAGTCTATTGTTCTTGTTAGATGAGGTCGAAGATGAAACAGAATTTGAAAAAAAAACACCTGAAGTAAAATCATCCCAGGCGAAGAGAGTATGGTTAAGAAAAACGATGACAAAACTCTTTTATACTACTGATCAAATAAAATTGATAGCTTCTGCTTTAGACTTAGATCTCGCGACTATTAACTGGCAACGGGCTGCGAGTGACGTGTGGTATCAAGTTATGAAAGAAGTAGAGGAAAGAGAAATTACTCCTCAATTAATCCGTCTTGCGCGTAAAGATTATCCTAAGAACCAAGAGCTACTTGAAATTGAAAAATTCTATGCAACAAAATCATCCAAGACAGTAGATCCATCGTTAAAACGTATGCGCAAAGTTCTTGTAAAGCTCTATGATGATATTGATAATATTAGAATGATGGCCGATGACATAGGCCTGGACATTAAAAGGATTTCCTGGAAAGAAGATGTTGAATCAGTATGGTTTCAAGTTTTAAAAGAAGCACAGCTTAGGAAAATGATCGCTCAATTAATCCGTCTTGCACGCGAAGATTATCCTAAAAATCAAGAGCTTCTTGAATTAGAAAGACTCATTCAGGAAACATCAGGATTTGATCCGGATCAAAAGAGTGCTGTATAGGTATCTTCTTGGTTTTTTCTAAAAAAATGTATTATACACAATGTTCTATTCCATCCCCTAACCCTCTTAAGGGGGATAGAATTCAATGCTTTTTTCACCTTAATTGGAAAGGATATAATTGTAATATATTTTAATCATCCGCACATGAATATCTCCATTTTGAACGGCAAAGGAGCTGGCAGGGTCACATTTTTATTATTGCAATTATTAGCTGTCCCTTTGCTTCACCAAATCCAAAGCTACATCCACAATCATATCTTCCTGGCCTCCAACCATTTTTCGTCTACCAAGTTCATTAAGGATAGTACGTGTATCCAGACCATATTTTTGAGCAGCCCT
>JAJCYJ010000534.1 GCA_029262975.1 Saprospiraceae bacterium | reverse complement strand
GGGTAAAGTTCAGGAATGGAAGTTTATAGAGCACTTAAAATTAAGTAATGATCGCATTGTTACTTTTCAACATTATGGATTAGATACGCAGGCGAAGTGGTTTAAATCATATATCGCCAACCCTGACAAATCTGATCTGGATAGACTATTTGATGCAAAAAGTGCCAGTCTTATCTTTTATGGCCACAATCATGAACCCAGCGATATAAGTGGGAAATGCAGATATGTTAATTTAGGATCTGCGGGATGTCATGATCGGCCAGAAGTGAGGGTTGGTATATTGGAAGTAACTGAAGATCATCTGGAACTCAGCAAATTATCAGTCAATTATGATGATAACGGCTTGATAGATACTTTTGAGAAGAAAAACGTGCCAGCAAGAGCGTTTATATTAAAACACTTTATTCAAAGAAATTGAAAACTATACTTAACACCTACTTTTGGAATGCCATCTGACAGCTTAATTATCCAGAAAGCTTAAAACCCCGGATACTTGGAAATAAGCAAATTTGTACATATTGTAATATGGTTGTCGTACCAATTATTATATTATAGTAGCAAATTAATGAATAGCGGATTTCGCACCAGGAGAAGTTCCCACGTCTAAATAAGCTTTTAAGACACCCAGGACTTTAGAAAGGAATTAATTACCTTAGAATTGTTTTTTTTTAAAATGCGTACAAGACCGTGACACTTAAAGAATTAGGATATAACGAAAGCTTAGAGAAATTTAAGATCGAGCGCAATTGGGGTTTGTTTGAAATTGGTCGCATCATCGCACAACATAAGGATCGATATACAATCAAGTCTCCTGTCAACGAGTTTGATGCTGAACTTATCGGCAATTTAAGATTTACAGCGGTCAATAGATATGATCTGCCTGCAGTCGGCGATTGGGTTGCCTTTTCAGCATATGACGAAAGCAAAGCACTAATTCACGCCATCTATCCCAGAACTTCAATACTGGAAAGAAAGGCTGTCGGTAAATCAGGACAGGTACAGATAATAGCCACAAATATCGATTATGGATTAATCGTTCAGTCCGTTAATAGGGACTTTAATCTCAATAGACTAGAACGGTATTTAACAATTTGTAATGCAGCTGGTGTAACTCCAGTTATCATTCTTAGTAAAACAGATTTGATAGCGAATGAAGAGCTAACAGCTATTGTTATTCTTATTACTGATAGAATCAAAGATATCCCAATAATAAAGACTTCGAATCAAACCAATAATGGATATGAGCCAGTTAAATCAATCATAAAACCTGGGAAGACTTATTGCTTACTTGGTTCTTCGGGCGTTGGAAAATCCACCTTGATCAATGCGCTCTCTGGTCAAGTACACATGAAAACTGCCGAAATCAGTACGAGTGTTAATAAAGGAAGACATATTACAAGTCACCGTGAATTAATTATATTGGAAAATGGCAGCATGCTCATAGATAATCCCGGAATGAGAGAAATTGGAATAGCAGATACATCCAGCGGATTAGAAATCACATTTGATTCAATCATGGGATATGCAGAAAATTGCAAGTTCAAAAATTGCACACACGTAAATGAAATAGGTTGCGCAATATTAGATGCGGTTCAAAACGGGGAAATTGATACAGAGGCTTATGCCAATTTTCGTAAAATGGAAAAAGAAAAAATACATTTTGAATCTAGTATCAAAGAGAAAAGAAAAAAAGAAAAATCTTTCAGTAAGCTGATAAGAAAAGTTCAAAATCAGAAAGATAGAAACAAATATAAATAACCATGTCTCATTGATGATCGCATCGAGTCCTCGAACCCTGGGTTCCTCAACGATTTAAATATTCTAATCAAAAAAAGAAAAACAGCATCTATGAATTATAAGTATTGGATAACACAAATCAGATCATTTTGAAAATAAAAAAGAGAAATATATTTAGAATAGTATGGTTCACTTTTGTAATTATATTCTGTATTTGGCAATGGTCCACTTATCAATCTCGTAGTCTGCCTGAGGATACATTTCTTGAAAGCGATTCAGTTTCAGTCCAAATAAGCGACGATAAAATTTCTTATATCTCACAAAGGAGTGAATTCAGGAATGAAGTTATCTTTTTTCAAGGTGGACTGACAGACCCCAAAGCATATGCACCGCTTTGTCGCCAGATAGCTGAAAATGGATTCACCTGTCATCTGATCAAAATGGATTGGAGAATGCCTATTTGGGGTTATAAAATAATCCTTAAATTATTTGATTTAAATAATGGCAATTACATAATTGGCGGACATTCACAAGGAGGGAAGATGGCCGCACAATTTGTCTATGAATACCCGGGCTTGATGAATGGGCTATTTCTTTTGGGGACTTCCCACCCCAGAGATTTTGATTTGTCAAACAGGTCAATTCCTACGATCAAATTATACGCTGAATTTGATGGATTAGCAAGCGTACCTGAAGTAATGGAAAATAAAACTAAATTGCCGAGAAACACAGAGCTGATAATGATCAAAGGTGGCAACCACTCTCAATTTGGTTATTTAGGGAGATTATTAACTGATGATTCCCCTAAAATTGAGCGAGATAGACAACAGCAATTAACTGAAAAAGCCTTATTATATTTTTTTAAAGAAATTGAACAGAAAGGATAAATATATTCTTTTCGATTAAATCTAAAACAGACATTGACAAATAGCATTCGATTCTTTATAATTTTAGTGTTGGCTAATATTTTATGCCAATGTTCGATAGATCGAACAATTATTTCAATTACAGAGATTGAAGAGCAAAGCCTGGTTGTATATCAAAATTTAGAAAAAGGTCATAAATCTCACATTGCTGGTAAAAATGAACCCGGAGAAAAACTCTTGCTTTGCTTGACCTTTGTAAATAAGTCTGATAAGAATGAATTGCCAGGCCAAATTGTCCACTTTTATCATGCATCTAGTATTGGTAATTATGAACCAACTAATATGGATGACGAATCAACTGCCAGATTAAATGGCACAGCGGTTACTGACGAACAAGGCAGAATATACATCGAGACCATTTTGCCAGGAGATTATGGCAGTTCTTCAGATAATCGACATATTCATACAACAGTGGTAAAGGCGAAGCCTGAAGCATACGATATACATTTCAAACAATACACTACTGTCATGGGTAAAAGATTTTCAAAAGGGAGTGACCAACACTTTTTAGCTGATCTAAAGATGACGGATGAAGGCCATTTGGTTGCTTTTTTAACAATCGAGGTTAAAAACCCAAAGAATATTCCTTAATGACTATATATCACTTCTAATAATAGAAGTTTCATCTTATGGCACAAGTGGCTATCCTTTCTATGAGTGACTATTTGATTTGATGTAACAACGGATGACTAAGATTTCCTTTATCTTTAAGAAAAAGAACATACCCATAATTTTCGGACGGAGCGAACTTCATTGAAAATAGAACACCAGTACAGTTCAATTATGTAGGCCTGTAATTTTTAACGTAAAAAAGCAGATATGAATTTAGGTGTCGAATTTATTGATTATATCAAAGATGTTGGCAAGTAATATTCAATTTTTATATTTACTCAGCGACCATCTTGCATACTCACTTTTGATACCTATAATTACTAAAATAAAAAGTTGTAAAAATGACCAAAAGATTACTGTTCCTCATTATTTTTCTAATACCAATAGCTTTAAAATCTCAAAAGAGCGCTAATGAAATAGAACAATTCGTGCAAACAATCGATAAAAGAATACCGCAATTACTTAAAGATTTCGTTGTTCCAGGGGCAGCAATTGCAATCATCGAAAATGGTGGAATTATCCTGCAAAAAGGTTATGGATATGCTGATATTAAAAATGGTGTCAAAGTTTCGACAACGACTGGATTTAACATAGGGTCCATTTCAAAAACGGTCGCGGCCTGGGGAGTTCTGAAATTAGTGCAGGAGGGGAAGCTCGATTTAGATGCTCCTGCCGAAAAATACCTTACCAGATGGCATCTCCCAGAATCGGAATACGACGCCAGCGAAGTCACGATTAGAAGATTACTCAGTCATACTGCCGGTCTCTCGCTACATGGCTATCCGGGATGGTCTCCTGAGGATATCTTGCCAACAATCGAAGAATCACTCAATGGTAAGAATAACGGACCGGGACGGGTCGAAATAATAATGGAACCCGGTACAAAATGGAAATATTCCGGAGGAGGGTTTTCTATCCTTCAACTTATAATCGAAGAAGTCACAGGGCTTACATTTGAAGATTACATGCAGCAGCATATATTGAATCCGCTTGGCATGACCAACAGTAGTTATAAAATTGATGAGCAGATCATGAAGGCGTCATCGATGGAACATAATAATTTTGGTGAAGTCATTGATTTTGAATTATTTACAGCTCAGGCGGCAGCCGGATTACATACGACTATTGAAGATTTTTCAAAATTTGCCAGGGCAAGTTTATACAGAAGTAAAAATCCCAGAAATATGAATTCTGTCTTGTCGGT
>JAJCYJ010000533.1 GCA_029262975.1 Saprospiraceae bacterium | reverse complement strand
ATAATTTTGTGCATAAACTTAAGTCATATCAGTCTTTGCTCGTTCTGATCACGATGACGATTTCTACCATCGTTATTTTTTGGTTGATACCATTTCAATCGAATTTTATTGAAAAATGGTATAGCAGAGGACTTTTTTCAGTTTTTCGGTTTATTTGGGATCATTCAGTTGGATTTTTGCCTTTTGGGTTTATTTATCTTCTTATAAGTATTGTTATCTGCTATTTGTTTTGGCCATTGATCAGTTGGCCCGGTTCCAGATCAGGACGCTTTAAGCTTATAGCTATAAGAAGTGCGAAAGTCTTATCAGTGGCAATTATTAGTTTCTATTGGTTATGGGGCTTTAATTATAAAAGACTTTCTTTCCGGGAGGTCACTTCTATACCTGTAGTACAGCCGGATAGTGAGTTCGTCTTTTCTGAATATTGCAGAGTCACAGATTCCCTAGTATGGATTAAGGATGCAATAACTAAGGATTCCCTGGTGATTGGCAACATCACTGAATGGCAATTACGACAAGACCTGGAAAGTGTTTTTAATAAAATTAATTTACCAGTAACAGGAAGGGTGCGGGTGCGAAAGTTAAGACCAAAAGGTATCTTATTGCATATCAGCACAGCTGGCGTCTATCTTCCCTTTACAGGGGAAGGACATATCGATGCCGGTTTACACCCAATTACCCATCCTTTTACTATCATGCATGAAATGTCACACGGCTATGGGTGGACAGGTGAAGATGAATGCAACTTTTTGGGATTGCTGGGATCAATTAACAGCAGAAATACTCAATCAAGATATTCAGGATATTTTGCTTATTGGAGATACCTGAGATCACAGATATATTTGATAGATCAGGATCGATTTAAGGAGTATTACCAAGTTTTACCACCCTCAATCTTGGAAGATTACCTTGATATTATTGCTTATTCCGATCGGTATCCTGACATATTACCATGGATTAGAGATGTTTTTTATGATAATTATCTAAAATCGCATGGGATCTCCTCAGGACTTGTTAATTATAGTCAGATGATTATTCTGTCTTATCAATGGCAGACTCTTCATGGTAGTTTATTGATTCAATAGATAGCCCAGGCTAAAAGTAAGTGTCGTGCCCAGGATAGGATGGACATTCATGCCAATGTCTGTATGCATTTTTTCTCGAATAATAATGTGCACACCAAAACTTGTCTCTGCGGGAGCTGACTTGAATGAAACGAATAGTTGCATCATTGATATGGCCTCAAATCGGATGCCGGGTTTTAAAGAAATCTCTTGATCTTGAATCTTATCAATTTCTGTAAATAAGTGCAGTCTGTCAGATATTTTAAAGAGTATACCTAACGCCATTTTTTTATAAGTATTTGGAGTAATAATTTCTAGCTTAAGTGGATTCCTGAGATATGCAGATATAATTGTCCTATGAGATATTGGGTGCCAGAGTCCTATGCTGATATCTGAACCTAATTTATAACCAAGATCTTTAATTCGAAATTGAGAAATGTTGCTTTGAATGCCTATAAAAGACTTGCTTCCAATGGACCGACTATAAAGAAGCGAAAATTGGCTCATGTAATAGCCTTTTATACCATATTGTCCTATAAGCATTCCAATTCTTTGGTTATTTAATCGTACTGAAGCTATAGCACTAAGCGAAAGGATGTCTGTATTATAGATACGTGAAGCAGATAAGGAAAAGTCCCATTTTTCCTCTTGTTGTCCCGATGCAGCTGGATTGGCAAAAAGGCTAGATGAGCCTGTCATCAATGCACTGTTATCAGAGGTGTATACCTGACTTGCATGTTGGAGACCAGAAGTGACTTGAGCGACTATAAATGTCGGTGAAATAATTGTACTCCACCAAATGTGTAAATATTTGAGAAATAGCGACAATATCCGCATTTGCGAATATTGATAAAATTTCATCAATTAATTAATATTTTATCAATAATATTGATATTATTTAACTCATATAATCACAAATGATAAATAAGTATAGAATTGTGTAAAAAGAAAAAGCCTCTACAGTTGCAAGGCTTTTTCGGTCAGGTTCTAACAGTTGCAGTTTTAACAACTAAGTTTGTAAATCATTTTATGTTCATGATTATATAGCCCTACATGTCAAATAGCATACCAAACAACAGGATAAATGAAATTTCTTTTTTAGGAAGTTTTCCTCGGGTGTCAATTGCGCCAAAAAGTAATTTGCCAGAATTTGCCTTTATAGGCCGTTCAAATGTTGGTAAGTCCTCACTAATCAATTTTTTATGCGATCGCAAAAAATTAGCAAAGACTTCAGGAACACCTGGAAAGACACAAATGGTGAACTTATTTGAAGTCGACCAAAAATGGATATTGGCAGACTTGCCGGGATATGGATATGCCAGGAGAAGTAAAAAGACAAGGGCGAAATGGTCGGTAATGATTGAACAATATTTGCTGAATCGTGACAATCTGATCACTGCCTTTATTTTGATTGATTCAAGAGTATCTCCACAAGCTTCAGATTTGGAACAGATCAGATGGATGGGAGAAAAGCTGATCCCTTTCAGCCTTATATTTACGAAAGCAGATAAAATGAAACCAGAAGAATTGAACAGTAATGTAAATGGCTTTTTAGATCGATTAAAAGAGAATTATGATCAACTACCGAATCATTTTATCACTTCTTCTGCCGGAAGGATAGGGGCAAACGAAGTCCTTAATTATATTGACTTTGTAAGTAAAACTTTGTGAGCTGTGTTTCATCTCCATCTGATTTAATAGCATTAAAGAAACGTAAATAGACAGACAGATTGCTGTACATAAGATTATATTTGCCGATCTGAACTATGAAGGAGATTCTTAAGATAATTCCAAATATAGAAGACTGGCCAATTAATGTTTTTTATAGCGATCGCCAGAGGGTGGTTAAAAAACTGGCTAGAGAGACAGTTGAAGAACTGAAAAAAGATCCTCAACTCTCTTCTATGTTAAATCAAGCAGTATATGCGGAAAAACTTCGCTCAAAAAGTAATCCCCTTAAGGTAGATCCTCCTAAGGAGTATGCCTATTGGAAGAAGATAGAATCAGAATTAGGAGGAGCCATCAGAGAAGACATAAGTGCTTCCGAAGTGCATAAGGATTTATTGCAAAAAATCATAAACAGGTATTCTGAAGAGATAGTTGGAGATTTTAATCCAAAAACTTTTGGTTTTGCTAAAAAAGTATTGACCTTTTTATTTAAAGCATTATTTAATCCATTCAAAAAGAAAGGGCAGGGATTTTTCTGGGGAGGTGAACAATCTTTAATAGATAAATTCAGGATTGAAGGTCCTATGGAGCAGATCGGATCTCTCTTCGATAAGGGGACCGTTATGGTTCTGCCTACGCACTTTAGTAATCTTGATTCTATCCTGATTGGATATGCCATTGAGAAAGCCACAAATCTTCCGGCATTTTCATATGGAGCTGGATTGAATCTATATGATTATGAACTCCTGGCTTACTTCATGAGTCGGCTTGGTGCCTATAAAATAGACAGGCGAAAAAGAAATCCGCTGTATAGAAAAACTCTGGATCAATTTGCAACAGTGGCGATTCAGGAGGGATTAAACAGTATCTTTTTTCCTGGAGGTACGAGATCCAGAAGCGGGGCCTTAGAAGACCAACTTAAGTGGGGTCTTATGAACACGATTATCGATTCTCAAAATGAATTTTTCTTGAGGAATGTGGATCGCAAGATAATCATTGTTCCACTGGTGTTGAGTTATCATTTTGTTCTGGAAGGGCAGGGATTAATAGATCAGCATCTGCAAAAAACTGGTAAAGAAAATTACCTTAATAAATTGAAGCGCAAGAATGCTTCTATGAAAAAGCTCAGATTTATCCGAAGATTATTTACCAATGGGTCCCAGGTGACTTTGTCTTTTGGTCATCCAATAGATATTTTTGGTAACAAACTAGATGAGCTAGGGCAGAGTATTAAGGATGGGCGTATCATAGATATTAAGGACTATTTCAAGGCAAATGGGGTGTTAGGAAAGGATAAACAACGCAATCGTGTATATAGCCGTTATTTGGCCAATGAAGTCGTTAAAAGTTACAAACGGGAAAATGTTGTTTTAACAAGTCATGTTGCTGCTTTCACGACCTTTCAAATGTTCGAAAAGCAATACCCTAATCTCGATTTGTTTACTTTGTTAAGTCTGCCTGAAGATTATTTGCGAATTACTGAAGAAGATCTCTTTATTCAAATTGAAAAAGTACAAAAAAATCTTCGCGAACTCGCTCATTCAGGAGCAGTAAAACTTAGCTCGGAAGTAGATAATTTCACCCCAAAAGAGTTAGTCTCTGATGCTATTAAGCATCTCAATTCATATCATTTCTATGCTCCAATGGCGCAAAAGAAAGGAATAATAACATGCGAAGATCTTAAGTTGCTCTATTTCTATCACAACCGACTCTTTGGATATAAGCTCGACCGAATAATCTCATCTGAAAGGCCGCAGGCATTGACCGTCCGCAAATCGCTTTACTAGCGGATAGCTCTGAATTTATTTTGTACTTATCTGACCAGGAGGATGTCTTACTAATTGGATCATGAGGTGAACATTGTCGGTCTGCTTGGCTCCATACAATTATGAGTTATTATACTAAAGGTGATTCCGATGCAGTGGATTATTAGAATGCTAAGGTTCTTTTATCTTTACGCAGTCTTGGACAGAAAATTCCATTACTTGTAATCGTTAATATCATTACTATCACTAATTTCTCAATACATTGAGGTATATCATCTTTGATCTCGAGGCCACATGCTGGAGAGGCAGACCACCAAAAGGTATTACAGAAATAATTGAGATAGGAGCTATCAAGGTGGATAGATATGGAGATGTGACAGGTAGGTTTTCTAAATTTGTAAGACCCATGGTCAATCCCCATTTAAGTGGATTTTGCAAACATTTAACCTCTATTACACAGGAGAATGTTGATAACGGACAAAAATTCAATAGGGTTTTAGAAGAATTTAAGGATTGGGGAGAAATGTATGACGATGAATACATTTTGCTTTCTTGGGGTGTTGATGATAGTAAGTTGTTAGCTAATGACTGTAGGTTGCATCATATGAACGTTGATTTTGTAAAGCGTTATGTGGATTTAAAAAAGGCCTATAGAAATATGAAAAAGTTAAAGTTCGCATCGGGTCTTAAATCCACTGTTAAAAAGGAAGGATTTGATTTTACCGGCCTCCATCACAGGGCTATAAGTGATGCTGAAAATCTGGCAAAAGTATTTGTCAAATATTTGGAAGATTGGGATTTGTTTTATCCCCAGAGATAAATTTATGAAGGTTTTTCTAATTCGATGTTCGAAGTCTATTGATGCCTTTACTGAAAGAATAGGGAGTGCAGTTTCCTGGTTAACGGCGCTATTGATGATCATCATCTGTATAGATGTTATTATGCGCTATTTATTCAGCTCGACAAAGACTTGGGTCATAGAGTTAGAATGGCATATTTTTTCTATAATTTTCTTGATCGGAGCAGCATATACCTTACTTCATGATAAACACGTTCGTGTAGACTTGTTTTATGAAAAGTATAGTGAAAGAGATAAGAGCATAACTGACATAGCGGGCGTCTTACTTTTTCTTGTACCATGGGCAAGTGTGGTCATTTATTACGGCGTAGAATATGCAATGAATTCATTTTCATTCAAGGAATCATCTTCCCAGCCTAATGGATTGCCAGCTCGCTACATCATAAAGTCCTTCATAGCCCTTGGTTTTGGTCTTTTGGTATTGCAGGGCCTTTCAGAATTGATTCGTCATTCATTAGGTAAAAAATCATAGGTGGAGATTATTGCCCTCATCCTCTTCGTGTTAATCTTTATATTTATTCTGTCAGGGATACAAGTTGCATTCGTACTTGGGGGTCTATCTGTAATATTTGGGATGATCTTTGTTCCGGATTTTTTCAGCTTACTTCCTCTCAGAATAATGGGGACAATGCAAAACCAAGTATTGCTTGCTGTTCCGTTATTCATCTTCATGGGTCTCATGCTTGAAAAATCTGGACTCGCAGAGTCCATGCTTCAGGCTATGTCCAGGATATTTGGAAACAGCAGGGGAGGATTGGCCATTTCTGTTATTCTTGTTGGCGCTTTGTTGGCTGCATCTACAGGGATAGTCGGTGCAACTGTTGTGACAATGGGTCTCATTAGCCTGCCTACCATGCTAAAGAATAATTACCAACCAGAATTGGCTACCGGAACAATCGTTTCCTCAGGTACGCTTGGTCAGATTATACCACCATCAGTGGTATTGGTATTGTTAGGGAGCGTCCTAAATGTATCCGTTGGTGACTTATTTAAAGCAGCATTAATACCGGGAGTTGTTCTCGTTATGGCTTATGTCATCTATGTCATCATAATAAGCAGGTTAAGAGATGGTATAGCTCCTCCGATTAGATTTGATGATGACAAGGGATCGTTGAAAGATCTCATCCTTGCATTTTTATTACCATTTATATTGATAATAGCTGTACTGGGATCCATATTCGCGGGTATTGCGAGTCCTACAGAAGCCGCTGCAGTTGGGGCTATGGGAGCAACACTTCTTACAGTAGGTCAAAATAAGTTTTCACTTCCTGTACTGAGAGATGTAATGAAAGGTACTACTCATCTCACAAGTATGGTTTTTTTGATCCTCCTTGGTGCCACAACATTTGCTTTGGTATTTAGAGGTTTAGAAGGAGATCGTTTCCTAGTAGACCTTATACATGGGAGTGATTTATCCGCATCCATGTTTCTCTTAATGGTGATGATTGTCGTGTTCATACTTGGTTTTTTCATAGACTTTATAGAAATCATATTTATCGTTGTTCCAGTGGTCGCTCCTATATTCAGTGCCTATGGCATCGACTTGATATGGGTAGGGATCCTGTTAGCCCTCAATTTGCAGACATCTTTTCTCACTCCCCCTTTCGGATTTTCTCTCTTTTATTTGAAAGGAGTTGCTCCTCCCGGTGTGACAACGGCCCAAATCTACAGGGGTGTCATACCATTTCTAATTATTCAGGTGATCGTTTTGATGATGGCCATATTCTTCCCACAATTATTGGGAATAACGTAGGGCTATTCTAATTTGTTAGATAACATTTAGAATGCAATTTTCGAGTCTATTTGGATGGCCGTCTTTAATTATATTTAATGTCTATATCTCATTGGCTAATCTAATTTATCCTTCTTGTGAAACCATTCATATTTTTCATTTATTCCATTCTGGGAATTTCCACATTTTCTTCCCTTAATGCACAAACACCAACGCTGGTAGAAGCATTTTCAGGATTTTCTTTTCCAACTGATATTGTTTGCAATGGAGTTGACTCAGGTTTGTATATAACAGGATTGGCAGGAGGAATAAGATATATCCCCGATCTTGATATTGACAGTTCAATAATAATTGGTACTATTCCGAATGTTATCAACTCAGGGGAACAAGGTCTTTATGGAATAGCTTTTCATCCATTGTTTCCAGACAGTAATTATATCTACGTACACTATACTTATGATACCTCTTCTTTTCAAATACGACTGTCAAGATTTTCAATAAAAAATAAAGAATTAGATACACTCAGTGAAAGAGTTATTGCAACTTTTGAGGATGATTTGGGAATTCACCAGGGTGGAAATCCTGTATTCGGAAACGATGGATTTCTTTATTTGCCAAGAGGGGATGGTGATTCCAATGTAGGCACAAAATTGAATGCTCAGAATCCACTTAATTCAAAAGGTAGCCTGCTGCGTCTGGATATAAATGCAGACGATTTTCCTAATGACTCATTAAGAAATTACAGAATTCCTTTGGATAACCCATTTGTGGACAGTATCTCAGTGATAGACGAAATATATGCTTTCGGATTAAGAAACCCATGGCGAATGTCCATTGATAAGACGACAGATGAAATTTACATTGGTGATGTAGGATGGTTTAGTTTTGAGGAGATCAACATTGTCGAGAAAGGTGACAATTTGGGCTGGAGTTGTTACGAAGGACCATTAAGACATATTGGGCATCCTTGTTATAACGATTCAGATGAAAATCTTAAAGAAGCAATTTTCAATGGAACTCGTGAACACTTTAGTAGTATAACAGGAGGGAAGGTTTATCGAGGGACTAAATATCCTACTTGGCAAGGCAAGTACTTTTTTGGAGATTTTGTCACAAAAAAACTGTGTATTTATGAAAATTCAGAGGTTCATTGTTGGGATAATTCTATTAGTAACGTAAATCAAAATATAGTATGTTTTGGTCAGGACATTAATAATGAAATCTACCTCGCTGATTATTTTACAGGGCAAATTCACAGAATTGATACATTGGACATCGACTGCAGTATGATTCCTGATTCCCTTAACCTAACATACATAACTAATCCCATCTATGAAGCTAATGAGTATCTTTCAGTCGATACAATAATTGGATCAGATGTAAGTCTTTATGCTTCAGAGATAATATTGATGGATTCTGTAGCTGTAAATCAAGGAAGTAACCTGAATATTTTTGCTGACTTTGCACTATGCAATTCGCAGAAATTCGGAAAGGTTTACTGATTTTTACTGGGAGTTTGCTTTACTTGTAGACTGTCATTGAAGGCAGGGTCTTCGGCAGGTTCAGTATATGCATTGCCCTTCCTGCCAAAGACAGATAGTCTTACATATCGTTTAGGATTAAGACGAAGATCCTGAAGTAAAAGAGCCAAATGTTTACTGGTTGCTTCGAGATTATGATATATCTCTGGATCATTTAATAATCTGCCTATAGTTCCTTCTCCTGTATCCACTTTTTCTAGAAGGCTGTTGACACTAGTGAAAGAAGAATTTGCCTTCTCGACGGTTGTCTTTAGTTCATTTAAAAGGTTATTCGTGCTTTCGATAGTTTCACTGGTTTTAGCCATAGTGCCACCAAGGTCAGCCTCAACGACTTGATCTGTAAAAGAAGAAAGGTTTTTGATCATATTCTCCATATCTCCTTTTGTTGTAGCAAATGATTCTGTAACGACTGCTAAATTCTCCAGAGTAGCGTTAAGATTACCGTATGACGAACGTAGCAGTCTATCTAAATTTCCTGTTAGTGAAGCTAGGTTTTGTGTTACCTGATCCAGATTATTGAGTGAATTAGAAAGAGCATTATCGCTTTCTTCATTGGTGATTTTATAGATGACAGTGTCCATCATAGGACCCAAACTACTTCTTAAACTTGCCATCACCTCGTCTATTTCACCTTCTCCTACGACGGAAGCCAATATGCCTCTTACGCCTGATTCGAGACGCTCTCCTCCTTCGAGGCAATCATCACCAGAACATAGATGATCAAAATCGAGAATAATTTTACGATTTCCAATTACACCTGAAGGTGCAGCATTTATGGCCATTGTGCTTTTTGGAAGTAAGAACTCTCCCTCAATATCAAGGGATACAATCATCTGACTTACATCATCGGGATTGACCCTGATGTTAGATACGTTTCCAACAGTTAAACCATTAATTTGTACGGGAGAAGCTACATCAAGCCCTTCCACATCGGAATATACAGCCTCAAAGGAATACCCCTTTTTTAATAAATTTTTGCCTTTAAGATATTGGAATCCCCAAATCATGATGACAAGCGTAACGAGGGTGATGATACCTATCTTAAGTTCCTTTGACATGATATATGTTTGTAAATGGCTGCAAATTTAAGACATATTAATCTGGCTATGCCAGCTATCTTCTTCAATGACGATTATCGACACTTTCTTTCTCTAAAAAGGTTAAAATGAAGTTATTACTAGGCGAAAATCATATTTTTCGATCTTAACAGAGCCATTAAAACGTTCGATTCCTAGAAATCACTTTCATTTTTAAGAAATTTTGAGGATGAATTCATTTACTCCTGATCCCGATATATTGTGAATTATGATCTATCCTCACATCATAGTATGATCTTTGTATGGTAATAGTCAGAAGCAGTTGATATTGAGCAAGTACTGGTTACTGTGTACATTGAGTTTTACACTGAGCATCCTTAATGCCCAGCGGGATTCTATTGTAACAAGCCCAATAAGTGACAAAGATACTTTATTATCACCCCCTGCTTCGCTTGGGCAAGACAGTATACCCCGTGGATCTTTAAATCAAAAAATGCTTGATTCAATATCCACTTCCCTGAATAAGCGCCCGGCTCCACAGTCGACAAGAAGGCAAGAAGCAAATCCCACCGGGACCAAGGAATTGCCGGAAGGTAGTGTAGAATATGGTTCACAGGATTCAAGTCGTACCGATATCATCAAACAGCAAATTCACTTATATGGCAAGGCTTATGCTCGATATGATGAATTTGACATTACTGCAGATTATATAATTTTTGACCTTGAAAAAAATGAAGTTGAAGCATTAACAAGGCCAAATCAAATCGAAAAACCCTCTTTCAAGAATGGTTCTCAAGTGGTTCAAGCTGATCAAATAAGGTATAACCTTGACAGCGAGAAAGGTATCGTACATGGCGCACGAATCCAGCAAGATCAATTTTATATTCACGGGGCCACTACCAAATTCGTTCGTGCAGGTAGAGACAGCTTGCACATTGATGACGTAATTTACAATCGTAATGCAGTATTAACTACCTGTGAACTTGACCACCCACATTGGGGTATACGAACGACTAAACTCAAGATGATACCCGACAAACTTGCTGTAGTGGGACCTTTTGATTTGGAATTAGCTGGCATTCCAACCCCTCTCGCTTTACCTTTTGCATTCGCGCCATTATTCAGTATCGGCAGAAGTACTTCAGGCATAATATTTCCAGAAAGGGAACCCCTCAACATTTCTGCGAGGAATGGTATAGGCACAAGGGGCATAGGCTATTACTTTGCACTTTCTGATAAAATGGATTTAAAACTGACTGGAGATATTTATACACGAGGTACGTTTGCTTTGAATGCCGAATCCAATTATAAAAAAAGATATAAACATAACGGTCGTATTAATATAGGTTATTCGAGGGAAATCCAAGATTTAGAGAGTTCAATTTCACCTAATATTCAAAAGTCTTATAGTATATCAATATCTCATAATCAAGATAGCAAGGCACATCCTTATCGCAAAATTGGAGGCTCACTTCGCTTTACGGTCAATGATTTTGATCGAAGAAATTATTCTGACGCCAATTCACAATTAAACAGTCAAATCAATTCAAATTTTGCGTATACATACAAGATCAGCAATAAGACGAATTTTTCTACAAGCATTCAACATTCTCAAAACACGCAATCCCGGGCTATTAACTTTACACTTCCGGAAATGCAATTGCGTATGTCAAGAATTTTTCCATTTAAAAGAAAAGGATCTTCCGCTGCCAGCGAGAAATGGTTTGAAAAGGTGAATATGCAGTATAATGGAAAATTTCAAAACAAGGTATCAACAGTTGATACATTATTATTTACTAGTGATACATGGAGTAAATTTAGGTCAGGAGTATCTCATGAAGTTGATGTAGGGGCGTCTTATAAGTTATTGCAAAACATTAATTTTAATACAAATGCTTCTTATGATGAGTTTTGGTATTTTCAGACATATCGGGCATCAGAGGCTGATAGTCTTGGCAATCTTACTGGAGGGGAAGTCATACCCGAGTTTAAACCACTAAGAGACCTAAGTGTCAGTGCCAATCTTTCTACACAAATCTTCGGTACGATTCAATTTGCCAAAGGAAAACTTCGTGGGTTGCGACATCAGATTACTCCTTCAGTAGGTCTTAGTTATTCGCCTTCGACAGAGGGGTACTATGAATATTTTGATATTGATCCGGATGTTCTTGTCGATGAAGAAATTAGATATAATCCTTTTTCCGCACAGACCCAAGAAAGTTTGATATTTAACAGAGGCTTGAGAAGAGGGGGGATGTCTGTTAATTATAGTTTAGCCAATACTTTTGAAGGCAAAATGTGGTCAAAAAAAGATAGCACTGAAAAGAAGTTTAAAATATTCAACTCTGTCAACCTCTCCGGGAATTACAACCTTCAGGCTGACTCTTTGAATTGGAGTCCCATCTCACTTTCGGCAAATGCCCGAATTTTTCAAGGGAAGTCCACTCTGTCCATCAGTGGATCGCTTGATCCTTATATCAGGAATGAAAATGGGGTAAGAAAAAATGTCTTTTATCATACCCAGGAAGGAGGAAAATTATTAAGGTGGGATGGCTTTACGGCCTCGCTTTCTACCCAGATGTCATTGAAAGATATTCGAGACCTGTTCAGGGGAGACCTGCAAGATGCCAATAACCCGCAGCAAAATACAGCCACCAGGAGTCGATCGAGCAAGGGGCGGCCGACGCAAGATGATCCTGAACTCTTTTCATGGTTTGAAAACTTCAGACTCAATCACGTCTTTCGAATTGGACTTAATTCCAAAAAAGAATTAGAGACAATGACACATTCTCTTCAATTGACCACTGGCAATATTCCTCTATCTGATAAATGGGGGATGGGTGTGAGTAATCTATCTTATGATTTGAAACGAAAGCGATGGGTGTATCCATCATTTACGCTTACCAGGGATTTGCACTGTTGGCAAATGCGGATTACCTGGGCTCCTCAATTGGATACTTATACTTTTTATATTGGCGTAAAGACTTCACCATTCTCAGAGTATATTAAATATCAGACGGGGCGAAATAATTTTGATGTAAATAGGTTCAGATAATTTTCCTAATTCATTCTACTGATGCTTCTAAATAAGAAGAATTTTTTCTCTACGATTTATTATTATTGAATACTACAGTTGAAGGATCAATTCTGATTGCTGGCTTTCTGCATAGCTTGCTGAAAAGCAGACTTTTTCATTTTCCCCATGAGTGCGACAATGACTGTTTCTTCAGAAGAAGTCACATCTATGATGATTTCTTTGATGTGATGATCATCTTCCCGCGTAAATAAGTTGATTTTCGACCCATCTTGTTTAATTACAATGTAGGGGACATATTCCTTTTCTCGGGCAAATTCCTGGAATGAAGAAAGAAGCTTATGATCTTCGTGCTCATTATAAAGTACTCGAATTCTTTTCATCCCTTCGGTAAAGAATCTCACTTCCTCTTTACTCTCTTTTGGAATTGCAATCATGGCCATATACTTCGGAAATGCCAGAGCAAAATCGGCATCTTTTTTTTCTTCGTTGTAAAAACTTTGAAAAGTATATTTAGATGCACAGGATGATATTTGGAGCAAAGCTGTTAACATGAAAATCAATCGTATCATGAGTTAAAGATAGAAGGAAGTTTAATTAGTGCTATCCTACTTTCCGAAGTGTTTTCAGCCATTTCTTAAGATGATAGAGTACCCGGGACCATTGTTCTACAAAATATCTTTCGCCGTCATTTTCTTTTATTTCATATTGTTGTATTTCTACGAACGTTCCGGAAGCTGGGTCTAATGTAATATCCTTTTTAAGAAAATATGAAAATTCTGAACGGGTAGTTGCGTATTGTGTAATAATTCGCCCTTTTCGTTTTATAAAATGAAAATCAGCTTTCGTGTAATTTAATTCTTCGAAGGAGTCAATAATATCTATTCTATGGGTCTCAAGAAATTTCACGTGATGATTTTCAAATCACTGGATATAAAATGAAGGTATAAAGTTACAAATAGTAATAAATAAAAAGAGAGCTATTATGGATTATGATAGCTCTCTTTTTATTCTTTGTGTATACTGAATCTGTTATAGTTAAAAGGCCAGATTTACTTCAAGATCGAAATTGTCGTAAACCATCTTATCTCCTAGATTTTCAAAGAATTTACCAGATCCATATTTTACATGATACTTCGTACGATCAACTATAATTTTTGCCTTGGCACCTTTTTCTTGTAAGGTTGCATCAAAGATTACAGGTTCTGTGGTTCCTTTGATCGTCAAATCACCAGTCACAGAGTAACCTCCTTCAATGGGAGAGACATTAGTAATAGTCAAATTTGCCGTAGGGTAGTTTGCTACACCAAAAAAATCATCAGACTTTAAGTGTCCCTCTAATTTTCCTCTCATATTTTCTCCAAGATCTGTGTTTGTAAGTGATGTCATATCTATTGTGAAAGATCCTCCTGATAAGCGACCACTTTCAAATAATAAGGCACCTTTAGTGATATTAATCTGGCCTGTGTGACTCCCTGTAACTTTTTTACCAGTCCATGTAACAGAGCTTTTGTTTGCATCGATGGTCTTGCTCCCTTGTCCTATGGTCAATGTAATAGTAAAGAAGAAAAGGATAAAAGTCATTAAGTACTTTGTCATTTGTTGAATGTTTAATTTATAATCATTGTTTAAACAACGAATATAAGTAGAGGAAGACTTTCTTTCAAGTCCACAACATTATTTAAATGTTAATATTATGAAAGCGGAGCCGAGTTCTAGTCAGAAAACCAGGATTTTATACGAGCGGGTAATTTCAGATTAGTGTACTTCAATCAAAAATGGCAATCTCGCCTGCGGTGTTTTGCAAGCAGCATCGATAATTTCAAGTGTCTTGCCAAACTGAGATAGCGCTGATTGAGCAACACTATGATTACTGGGAATGCTTACTTGTGAATTAGCGGCAAGATTCTCGAGCATTACTTCCCAGAAGTCTTTCTTGATTATCGGATATTCCAAAAGCTTATATTCATCAAATTCAACTGCTCTCGCAGCCAGAGCGATAGCTTCGTTCAGCCCCCCCAAAGTATCTACGAGTCCTGCTTCGACAGCATCTATCCCACTCCAAACCCTGCCTTGAGCTATTTTATCTACTTCCTCAATGGGAATATTTCGCCCTTCAGCAACAATGCCTTTAAACTGGCGATAAATTCTCTCTGTTTCTGCTGTCAACAAAGCATGATCTTCTTTGCTCCGGCTCGTAAAGGAAGAGAATAAAAAGGTTCTTTTACCGGTTCCGATGGTGTCCCAATTAATACCTAAATGTTCTCTTGACATTTCGCTAAAATCGGCCATCATTGAGAATACACCTATTGAACCGGTTAGTGTTGTAGGTTCTGACACAATTTTATCAGCACCGACTGCAATATAGTATCCCCCGGATGCAGCATAGTCGCCAAATGAGGCAACAATAAATTTGCCTTTATCCTGTAGATCTTTGACACGCTTTAAAAATCTATCTGATGTAAAACTGCTGCCCCCTGGACTATTAACCCTCAGAACAATTGCCTTTACTTTATCATTTTTTTCGAGGCGATCGAATATTTCATCATAACGATCCATCGATATCCCTCCACGCTGGTCTCCTCCGAAGGCTACATCACCTTCAGCATAGATTACAGCAATCTTATTTTTATGATTTGACTTGCTTTTTGGCTTTGCTTGAAAATATTCTTCGAGCGTCACCAGATTTTCCTTGTTCGCCTTTTTATTAATCTTTCCTAAGATATCTTCCGGATATTGAAGTTGGTCAACAAGCTTATATTCGATTGCGTCATCGGAATTATTTGATAGTCCTTGTGTGACAATTTTATCAATGTCTGATTTATCAATATTGCGATTATGTGATATATGGGTGATTAATGCATTTTGGTAATGCCCAAGATAACTTTCAGTCTGATATCGATTTTCTTGTGAAGATTCGCTTCTGTAGTAAGGTTCTACAGCACTTTTATATTTTCCGGCATGATAAACGTCAAAGTTTACACCAGTTTTACTGCTAAAATCTTCAAAATAAGGTATGATAATACCATATCCCCGTAGATCCACAAGACCATTAGGATTGAGATAGACAGAATCTGCAACTGATGCAATAATGTATCCGGACTGTGTAAAATAGTCGCCATAGGCATAGACAAACTTGCCTGACGCCTTGAATAATTCTATCTCTCTGGCAATCGCAAGAGCTGAAGTTGGGTTCATATGTGAAGATTCTGTCTGTAGATAGATACCTTCAATTTGTTTATCGTTAGTAGCCTCTTTAATAAGCCGGCTAATGTCATTTAATCCAATGGATAACCCTTCTGAAATACCAAATTGGCCAGGACTCACATTATCAGTGAGTTCCGGAATATTATGATTTAATTTGAGATGTAATACTGATTCATCTGATATCCTAAGAGGTGTGGAACCAGCTGATCCAATTAAGAAAAAGATAAAAATGATTCCACCTAAGGCCAACATCGTACCTAGACACGATGCAAAAATAAATTTAAAAAACTGCTTCATATCTGCAAAGGTAAAATAAGGTATATTGGATTCAGTATTATCAGCTAAACAATTGTATACAATGGATCAAGGTGCTCACTAATTAGACAAACTTTTATTTATGATCAGGCAGTTATATCAATTTCTCAACCCAAAATTTCAGAATCTTTTTTTGGACTATAGGGTAGAGCAAAAACCCAGGTATGGTCACGGCTTGCCTGCACACCAACTATTAGCTGAAATTATTTCAGCCAATAGAAATAATTATAAGGCAACTCTAAACGAAGTCTTAACTTTGAAGGATAAACTTTGGTCTTTAAATACACGAATTCCTTTAGAATTAGGTTTTTCCTGGCGCAATAACTTTTTTCCTGGTCTTGATATTATTATGCTGTACACTTTGTTATCAAATAAAAGGCCTGAGCAATATATTGAAATTGGAAGTGGAACGTCTACTATCGTGGCCAAACAAGCAATAATTGATAGTGAGGCCTTAACTAAAATCACATCTATTGACCCTAAACCAAGAGCCTCAATAGAGTCTATAGTAGATCATCCTATAAGAACAAGATTAGAGCAAGTAGATCTTTCCATTTTTGAAGGACTTAAAAAAGGAGATATTCTCTTCGTTGATAATTCACATCGAATTCTTCCGAATTCTGATAGTATGGTTTTTTTTCTTGAAATTCTGCCAAGATTACAAAAAGGAGTCATTGTTCATATCCACGATATTTACTTGCCTTATGATTATCCACAATTTATGTGTGACAGATTTTATTCAGAACAATATGGTCTTGCTATAGCCCTGCTTGCTAATCCTCAAAAATATAAAATAATTGCTCCGAATTATTATATAAGTGAAGATGAAGATCTTTCTAAAATAGTGGCCCCACTATGGGTGCATAATAATTTGAAAGATACGGAACAACATGGAGGATCATTCTGGTTTGGCATTGCCTAATCAAATATTGAATCAAGATTCTTTAATATGATCTTTATTATAAAAGCAGGAAGAGAAATATAGATAAGTATAATATGGCGATGTAGGATTCGGTGATTAATAATTTTATGTTAGAAGCAATTAGAATGAAGAATAAGACTCCAAGTATTGTTCATCAATAAACTCGATCTCCTTTCTTGTCTGCGTACTTTTCTAATTGAAATATAACAGCTTTCATGTCTTTGTGTAAGGGAGCACTGAATGTTAAGCTTTCTGTAGATGTGGGGTGCGAAAAAGACAAGGTTGAAGAATGAAGGGCCGTCCGAGAAAGTAAAGGCCGTTCATCATCATCTTTCTTTAATCTGATCTTTTTTATTTGCGATAAAAAGAAAGATTCGTGGAGCCCATATTTTTTATCAGTCAATAATGGGGCGCCGATATGCTTCATATGCACTCTGATCTGGTGCGTCCGACCTGTTTTTATATTTAGTGATACAAGAGCATAGGCACCTAATGATTTAATTATTTCATATTCAGTCAAAGCTTGCTTGCCGTCTTTAGCAGCGGTATAAATCCCCTTTTTAGAGTGATGTGCGCCGATACTAATATCAATTACTCCTTTGGATTCTCTTGGACACTTACAAATTGCACTGTATTTCTTTTGTACTTGGCGATTTTGGAATTGTTCAGAGAGATGTGCGTGAGCTATTTCATTTTTTGCAAAAACCATAACGCCTGATGTTTCCATATCCAACCTGTGTACAACGAATATTTTTTCAAATCTATTCGTCAACATAGTCCTAAGGTTTTTCCTAGTCGGATCATACCTATCTTCAATAGAAAGTACGTGTGCACTTTTGTCGAGAACGACTATGTCCTCGTCCTCATAAATAATGTTGTAGGACTTTTTCATTTATAACTGCTAAATCTTTTCTTGCCCAATATGAAAAACGAAAATGGCATAATAATATTCTTTTTACCAAAATTAGAGGGGCTTTGGATTTTATATCTTTTTATAAAAAATTTTAATTCTTTTCTCTTTTTAGAAATGGTCAAGATGCCAAGTAATCCTTCAGTTATACCTTTAATTCCCATTGCGAAATTATTCAATTTTCGCTGCACTAAAAATAACAATACGTATGCAAGGTCAATGAATACTCGAAGAGGGATAACAAGAAATAGGGTGAGCATCGAATAATTTTTAAGAATCATCCAATAACTATTTCTTAAATTGAGATAAACCTTCTTAGGATTATTATAATCAAGAGTACCTCCTCCAAGATGATATACAACAGATTGGGGCACACAAAGAAAGCGATAACCACATTTTCTTATGCGCCAGCATAAGTCTATCTCCTCCATATGAGCAAAGAATTTTACGTCGAATCCACCAGCCTTTTTGAAAAGATCTGTTCTGATTACCATTGCTGCTCCTGAAGTCCAAAAAACTTCAAGTTTGTCATTATATTGACCCTCATCATTTTCTACATAATTCATCATTCTTCCACGACAAAAAGGATAACCTAAAAGGTCAATAAATCCCCCTGATGCTCCTGCATATTCAAATTCATCAGTTTTATGATCAGATAATATTTTAGGTTGGACAGCTGCAATAGAAGAGTCACTTTCCATTACTTCAATAATAGGTGCAAGCCAGTTCTCACTTACTCGAATATCGGAGTTAACGATTGCTGTATACTTATAACCGGTTATTTTCAAACCGTCGTTATATCCTTTCGCAAATCCACCATTCGAATCGAGTTGTATCAACTTAACGTCGTTATTATGATTGACAATAAATTGGACAGAGTTATCAGATGAGGCATTGTCAATTACAATAACTTCGTGATTTGCCGTTGGCACATGGGACCTTAGATAGGTTTTTAAATGTTTTTCTCCATTATAATTGAGAATGGCGGAAGCGACTATTTTATTCTGTTCAATGTGTTGAAAATAATGCTCTACTTCGATTTTGTCTTGCGCAATGTTATATTTTAATTCATCCCTTGACTTGAATTTTTCATCTTTTCTAAACTGTTTTTCGGGAAAAATGGATATTCTCTGTCCATATAAAGATTCATTTACAGTCCCAAATAAATTCATTTCAATAACATCCCGGTTGAGGTTTTGAAGTGTTGGACTCTTACCTATATACAACATCCCCACATAGCCTTTTCCATTACACATTGCTCGTGCCGCATAAGTACCTGGAACCGGAATTAATTTGGACTTGTTTTTTATCTCACAATTAGCGGTAGGGTAACCGAGAGATCCTGCAATTTGACTTCCTTTGGTGACTTTTCCACTAATTTGATAGGAGGCGCCTAATAATTTGTTGGCTTTCTCAATGTCCCCATTCAGAAGATGGTTTCGAATTTTAGTAGAACTTACATGAAGATTATCTACGTCCTGCTTTAGAATTTCCTGTACTGTAAACTTCTCCTGCCGAGCATAAATATTTAATAGGTCAATATCCCCTTCCCGGTTAAGGCCAAATTTATGGTCATAACCAATAATGAGGTGATTTACATTGATTTTTCCTATAAGCAGTTCATCGACATACAAATATGGATTGATCTGTGAAAATTCGATTGTGAAAGGAATAATCACTAAATGGTCTAAATCAGTTTCATTGAGTAGTTCAATTTTTTCTTCCAATGTGCTTAATAAACGCAGACTTGTGTCATTTGGAAATACGACCTGCCTTGGGTGAGGATCAAAAGTAAGAATGATGCTTTCACCTTTTACTTCCTTGGCTTTTGCTATCAGACTTGATATGATCATCCGGTGACCGTGATGGACTCCGTCAAATGACCCGATCGTAAGAACGGCGTTATGAAAAACAGGTAGATGATCTAATCCTCGGTGTACTTGCAAGATGCTGTGGTATGTTCAGGTGCAAAAAAACAATTTATTAACGAGAAATGTAGCTTCTGTCCAAATACCAAAATATGAAGTCTTAAAATGTTAAATATTATCAGAATTCCCTTCTAATATTTTAGCTTCATTAAATATACTACTCCAACCTTCCTGCATTTCTTCCAACTGTCGATCGATGTAAGCTTTCGTTGTTTCCATTAGTGCTTTAGGGTCGTCCGACATTATCGGTTGACCGATGTGGAGCTTAGCACTTGTGTTCCAGACTCCTATCTGCCGGACAATTTGTTTGCTTAAGCTTTTATCATACCAATAATCCTTATGACTTGAATATTCTATCACTACCGGTATTATTGGGATACCCAATTCAACAGCTACGGCAAAAGTGCCTGGCTTGAATTTCTCTGAATGACGATTGGTACCCGTAGTTCCTTCTGCATAGACCAGTACATTTTGTCCGGAGCTTAAAACATCCTTCGTCATTTCTCGTGCTGCCAATCTGCTTCTCAGTTTTTCTCTCTTGACAAAAATAATTCCAGTCATTTCTGCACCCTTACTGATGATGGGCAGATTACTCACTTCAGCTTTAGCTATTATATAAGCATCGATGAAGGCGGCTTGGATTACGGGATCGATTAATGATCGATGATTGCTGATAATGAGGGCAGTAGGAACTTCTATACTACCAGTTTGCTCCACTAATTCTACGCCGATAATTTTCATGGCACGACGTGCCCAAAGTCGTCTATGTTTAAAGCTTTTCTCGACTGATTTTCCGAATATTGCACCATCGATAAAAAGCAGACTTATCTGGAATGCTGTATTGAGTATTACGAGCAGCCCCCGAAAGGTGGCTAGTATGAACTTCATAATCTGGTACAATTGAATTTGCTAAACCAAAGATTAAATTATTAATTGAAGATATAGGGTTCAAAGCCGATAATTGAATATGTGTGTTGCACAAAAATTTGTGCATCTTATTTAATGAAGTTAATAGGTTAAGTGAAAAATGTATCTTCGAATCCTTTATGGATGAATTACTAACAAGTATATCTGGTTGCACACTTTGTCAGGAATTCCTGGATTTAGGCCCACGTCCTGTAATGGCTGCACATCCAGAAAGCAGGATTGTTATAATAGGTCAGGCTCCTGGAATTATCGTACATCGAAGCGGTGTACCCTGGGAAGATAGAAGTGGTGATAACTTGAGAAATTGGATGGGAATTAATCCTGTTACTTTTTATGATCCCTGTCAAATTGCTTTATTGCCAATGGGCTTTTGCTACCCTGGAAAAGGAAAAAGCGGAGACTTGCCTCCACGTAAAGAATGTGCCCCTTTCTGGCATGACAAGGTTTTAGCAAAAATAAGCGATGTGCGCCTGACACTATTAATAGGGA
>JAJCYJ010000532.1 GCA_029262975.1 Saprospiraceae bacterium | reverse complement strand
CCGAATACACAGTTTTCTAAATTGAGTAAATTGAAGATAAGAACTGGAAAAGAGACTTTTCCAGTAGCGGGGAATCTGCGAACCTTTCTTTACCCTGAAGTTCCATATTGAACAATAATGTTATTTCCTGTCGATCATAGCATTGGCCAATACTTAAACCCGAAAACACAGTTTTCTAAATTGTGTAAATTGAAAATATGAACTGGAAAAGAGACTTTTCCAGTAGCGGGGTAATCTTAATCCTTCAGCGATCCCCTGCTAAAACAATTTACCATTTGAGGATATTATTAAAGTCATAATTTTCTGGGTCCGGTAAATATTGTTTTGCCTTTTTGTAATCGTCCTTGCCGATATAGGAAAGGTTTTGGAAATAAAGCTTAGCGATTTGCGATTCGATATCAACCATCCTTGGAGGTATCTTGCCTTCAGCATTCATAAAGTCCGAAAGGAAAAGAGGCCAAATATTTCCTTCTGCATCCGCACTGACGATGCATCCGGTTAATCCCTTATCGAATAAATCTTTGACGCCAATACCTAATAAGGTGCAAAGAGTCAGGTCGAAGCCTACAGGGCTACAACACCGAAGTTCGTATCCAATATCAACGGGGCGACTTTTCACGTTGAGACCCAAGGTTTTTAACTTTTCCTGCAGCAGGATATTAAATATATTGGATTTACTGACATTCCCAAGTTCCGGATGACCATGTGCATCAAAAGTAAATTTAATTCCAGAGTTGGTGATGTCCTCGTCGGACAGGATATGGAATACGCCTTCACCAATCAAGGCAACACCATAATCTATCCCATCAAGCTTTCTTTTGACGATGGATGAGATAATAAGAGATATAATTTTATCTATTGTACAATCGGTCTTATTGAACATTTCAGGTATGATCATCATCGGCAAGTGACATGCCGAAGCGATTTCGAATCCGAGATGCCCGGCAGATCTTCCCATTGTAGACATTAGAAACCAGGTATATGTCGTCCTGGCGTCTTCGTATAAAGTATTGCATATTTTAACACCTTCATCCTTGGCCGAATTAAAGCCAAATGTTGGATTACGCTTAGGTAATGGTATATCATTGTCGATTGTCTTGGGCACATGGATATTAGATACGTTAACACCACTTCTTTTCAAGAATTGGGTTAAGCGTATAGCCGTAGATGCCGTATCATCCCCTCCTATAGTAACTAATAGTTTTACATTTTCTCTTTTGAAAAAATCATCACGAAAATCCGAATCTTTAGGTTTAAAACGACTCATCACCAAAGTAGAGCCACCCCTTGGAAATATTCTATCTGCATAAAAGAAATCCATTTCTTTAACCTCAGGCTTATCTGAGAACAAACCCTTATATCCATGATGGACGCCAAGGATACGATATCCATCTTTTAAGAATACTTTAGCGATCGTACTGATCACGGTATTAATGCCAGGAGCCGGGCCACCACCACATATGATTGCTATTGACTTTTTCTTCATAAGACTTTTAATTTATTCGAGGGAACTAACATAGTTATTTTTTGCTCTTCTGCCTCATCTTCTTAAATGCAATAATGATGCCCGTATCAATCATCAGTGGCATTTTCTTATCAGATACCTGATGGTACAGGTTAAAGTCTTCAAAAGGTGGGCTACATTGAATAGATTCAAACCGATTATGCATGAAAAATCTATCCCAAGCTGTCCAAACACCCGTATTGGGTTCACTCTTTTGAATACATTCGGTTGTCTTCATCCTTCGAAACCATTCTCACATCTGCAAAATGAGCCATCCGGTGTTTTCGTTAAGGACAGCCTATTTTGTGATTTTGATGCGCTATGCCCCCGCTAAAAGCTCCGCTATTGGAGATCTGCGATCTCCAATTTTATCGAATAGATAACCCAAAAAAGAAAACTGTGTTTTCGGTAATTATGTCATTAGACACCCTTTTTCTACATCAAAATCTATTAGCTCAACATATAGTGAACGAATTGAAGTCTTGTAAAGATCTAAGAAGACTGAGTGTACTGTTTAACAGCGAATGGACTAAATGTCCATTCGACGAAGGAACCGTGGTTTCCATGCCACGGCGAGCAGGAATTTGTTTATATAACAGTGGGCGCGACTTCCACGTCTTGGCGAGCAGGAATTTGTTTATATAACAGCAGGCGTGGTTTCCATGGCACGGCGAGCAGGAATTTGTTTATATAACAGTGGGCGAGACTTCCACGTCTCGGCGAGCAGGAATTTGTTTATATAACAGCGGGCGCGACTTCCACGTCTCGGAGAGCAGGCTGTTGTTGTAATATGGGCAACTTCCAAGAGGCAGGCAGATGAGACTTCCACCTCTCGACATATAGAAATTAATTGTAAAATCGCAATGTCTATAAATGTTTATTCGATAAGGACGCAGGCGCAGCCTACGCCCAACATGAGTAGGCATAAAAGGATCAAATTAATAAAACATATTTATCGCTATTCGACATTGCGATTAGCAAGGCATTACCCATCTTATAAAATAAACTTTACAATTTTGATTATTATTTGTATATTAGTTATACATATTTGACAAGTTGAGAATTGTAAATACTAAAGAGAATCTTAAAATTGACTGCCAAATCGTTCTAGTTACAAAAGATCTGGTGCCAAAAAAGAAAGATGGTTGGTCTTTCAATTGGTTGAAAGTATTTCAAGAAAAGCCTAAGACAATATTTGCCATAATCGAAAAGCATTCAAAAAGAGTACATGGCGTGATACAATTGATAAAGGATGATGGTATGCTTATTATGGAACTGATTGAACTTTCACCTTTCAATTTTGGATCACAAAAAAAGTATAAAAATGTCGCTGGATGCTTAATTGCATTTGGTTGTAGAGAGTCGTTGAAATTAAATAATCCATATAGAGGATATTTGACTTTTGTGTCAAAAACACATTTGGTAGATCTTTATACTACAAAATATTATGCAACCCAAACTATAGGAACAAGAATGTACATTGATCCCATTGCGGGACAAAAATTAATCAAGAAATATTTGAACGATGAACAATGATAAAGATATATTGAGCCAACTGACAAACGGAGTATTGACAGAATCAATGGATATTGGTACAAAAGAGTATGAGGACTTCAAACTTTTAATTCGCAGCAAGGTATACGAGACATCTAAAGATGAAAGAATTAAAATATCATTACTTGGTTTAAAATTTCAGATGGAAGATCAACTCCAATCTAGATCAAAACTTTTACCCGTTGGAAGCTTTATAAAGAAATTCATCAAATTAATTGAAATCAAACAAGTAGATTTTGCAAAGTACCTGGAAATCAGACCTTCGAACCTAAGCAAGGTATTGAGCGGCGAAAGAAGAGTAACAATTGAATTAGCCTTAATTCTAGAAAAGCTTTCAAATATCGATGCTGAACTGTGGCTAAGGATACAGAATCAAATTGAGATGAAAAAGATTAAGAAGGCAAACCTAAAAAGAATGTCTAAGTACAGGTTACAAGAATTGATCAAGTAAGGCTACGATGGGTAACAAGCGACGATTACGATCATGCCTCCTAAGGTCGGCACGACGGATATCGCCAAACCATCAGCAATAATTCAAAACATTCAAAGCAGATGAAACATCTAATTAGAATATTATTAATAACTTCA
>JAJCYJ010000531.1 GCA_029262975.1 Saprospiraceae bacterium | reverse complement strand
TAAGCATACCGATCATTTTATAATCGGTTTTAATAGCACTACTGACTACTGAAGTTGTAATAATGAGGGTCACAATTATTCCAAAAATTGCGAATACAAGTAATAAGCCTCCTGTGACCTTGTATACAATTTGAAATACTTCTTTATAAAAATCATATAATGTGGCATTGCCCAGGTATCCGAATTCATCGTAAAATCTAGCCCAGACTTTATCCGTCAATTCAGCATCCTTCAATCGTACACCTAGGGTTACAGCCGACAATTCACTCACATTATAAATCAGAGATAAGGCTCCTGGGGCCAACCAGCCAGGAACTGGGCTCATCAGTCCGTTGGAATAATGAGCATCAACAACTACAGCTGAGATGCGTAAAGGAAATAAACCCTGTTCTGTTGGTACGAAAAGTGTATCCCCTACTACTAATCGGTCACTATTCTTCAAATGATTAGGAATCCATATTTCTCCAGGCCCGGGAAAATCTTGTTCTCTGCCTTCAAGAATATGTAATTGGTCTTGTTGCCTTGAGTTTCCTAAGTGTTCGCGAAAAAAAACTCCTACCGATAACTCCTCAGCAATATGAATCAGCTTTTTATTAATATTTCTGCCCATTCTCGGAGCTGAGACTTTTTCTACCTCTTTCTGTTGCAAAAACCATTTGCTGATATCTTCAGGATTGTGAACATTCACATCAAATCTCATCACGATGTGGGAGGCATTCAACTTAGCATACAAATTCTCGAATGGTCGTTCCATCCCTAGACCTATACCGATCAGTGTAGAAAACATGAGCGCGGCCAGGGAAATACAAATACCCACCAACAAGGTTTGTATCTTCCTTCTTTTAATATTCGCCCATGTAATTAATAAGATGCTTTTCATTGAACACTCTCTGTCTTTGCTACCAATCTTTTCCGGCTAACCAATGAAGCATTTCGGATTCCTTTTGTTCGAAATCCAAATCTGTAGCAAATCGAAGATCATCCTCTATCTGACCATCCTTTAGAAAAATTACTCTGTTTGCCCGACATGCTGATTTGATTTCATGGGTCACCATGACAATGCTTTGTCCTTGTTGATTAAGATCTGTTAAAATATCCAGCACAGCTTCTGATGATGAAGAGTTGAGGTTTCCTGTCGGCTCATCGGCCATGATCACTTTAGGATTATTGATAACTGCCCTGGCCATAGAGCATCTTTGTTGTTGTCCTCCAGAGACCTCGGATGGAAGACGGTCCGTTAATTCCAGGATGTCCATCTTTCTCATTAATTCAAGTGCCTGTGCCTTTAGAGCTTTCCTGTCATTCTTGACGAGATAGGCGGGCACCAGGATATTTTCAAGGAAAGTAAGATTAGGTACCAAATTAAAATCCTGGAATACAAATCCAATGTATTCTCTCCGAAGCAGTGTCATCAGTTTTTCGTCCATGCTGTGGACAGGTTTTTCTTCTAACCATATTTCTCCGCTGCTGGGTGTCTCCAGACCACTTAACAAATACAGCAAGGTGGACTTACCAGAACCGGAACTACCCATAATAACAGTGAAATCTCCTTTGTATAACGTCAGATTAATACTATTTATAACCGGAACATTTGTTTTCCCGGTTTTATAGTTTTTACATAAATCTTTTGACTGAATAATTACTTCCTGCATGTAGTGTTTTGATAAAAATAATGGACTTCATTGTGCATCAATGAATAGATGAACATGATGACAATCTTAATTCATAGATATACTTCTTCTGTCCTTTTTATATTCAAAACTCATATAACCGACCAACATTTCATCAAAAGAAAAATCACCCCAATAGACAGTTTTTTCCGGCGCGGGATTAAAAGTATTCTGGGCAGAATTGTCCCAAACTGCATCTATGAACATAACTGTTCGTGCTGGAAGTTCTATAGGCTCTTCGAATACATAACCTCTTTGCCAATTGAAACTATAGTTAGGCACATTGAGCAAGACTTCTTTTCTGCCATCTGGATACAAGGCTGTAAACTTCATCGATTTACCCCGGAAATGCATATGCGGAAACAAGGCATAGAGGATGGCATCATCTTCAAATAAATGTTTGGCCTTATTTTCATATCTCTTTTCATGTGGCGGAATTTGGAATTCAGGATTATATGCCCCCACTAACAGGTATTCATTTTGTGGCCTTTCTTCTGTAAAATAAAGTCCTATAGTGGATTTGTCTGAATGTGCTTTACCATTAGTCGTATAATGCAATTGAAAATGCAACTTGGATCCTTTCGGAATGGCTCGGCCTGTATTTTCTGGAAACCGCTCGGTCTCTCCCCCTGGTGCCCAGGCGGCCAATAAACCATCCAACCATGGACTTCTTCTATCGATGGGTTCTATAAAACCATCCGGATATATGACACTGACCAAAACATGATGTAAGACCTCCCTGTTTCCCGGAATTACCTGGAAACCAGTGGCCCAAATATCTTTGTCAATATCAATGTCATGTTCCTGGTATCGATAGTCAATGATACCATTGGCCGGAATTTCTTCTTCGTTTAATGTGAATATGAGATCGGGTTCTCCCTGGTCCCATTTTGGTGCTACGTCCTTATATTCTGCAAGTGGATCCCTGTCGCCGTCTTTTTTAGCGCCGGCATCGATCCAGTGCACGAGCGTTTGTAGTTCTTTCTTGCTTAGGGATAAATCCTGTGAGAATTCACCATAATGAGGATCTGCTTGCCACGGCGGCATTCTTTTAGTGCGCAATACTTCGCGCATCATCATAGACCATCCGAAGACGGTTTCATAGTTTTTCATTTGCCAGGGAGCGATACCGCCTGCCACATGGCATTTGATGCACTTTTCGAGCAATATAGGTGCTACATCTTTCTCATATGAAATGGACGCAAACTCTTCGGGGTCGTCGTGTAATCTTTTGATTAGACAACCCATTCCTTTGATATAATTTTCGGCTATCTCTTCACCTTTTAGTTTTGCATTTATGGCATCTGCGAGGTAGTGATTGGAAGCTTTATCTTTTTGGCTTTCGTAACCAACACGATCATTGATAGGACCCCGGTAAATGACAGTCCAGCTTCTTGGATCCAATACGATTGCCTCGGCGGTGCGATGTAATTGCAAGGCTTCTGCCACTAATTGTGCGTCATCCTTTAAAATCGGAAAATCAATATCAAAATCTTCGGCTTCAAGTGCAATAGCCTCTCGATCATCCTGGACATTGGAATTAATCATTAGAAATTTCACATCCTCATCTTTGAATTGTTTTCTTACTGCCTTTAGATCTGAAACAGCATTGCGGACGATCGGGCATGCATTACCTTGAATATACAGGACAACCGCTTTTTGGTCGCTATAGTAATAAAGTGAATGAAATTCTCCATTCTGATCTATTAAAGCAAAATTGGGGATTGTCTTGTCCATATCCAGGACAGGTTCAGGGGCTTGTTGACAAGAACTGAATAGGAATATAATAGCGGCGAGCAGAATACCTGAGCCTTTGAGAAGAAGCTTCATGTAAATATTTTTATAAAAGTACTTAAAAGTTGAGATGCATTTCATGTGACCTAGTCAGAGTTAGACTAAATGTTATTTATTGGATATAAAGCTCACAGAATCTGCTTGCAAGCTATAATATCTGACCTGGACTTTCCGGATAAAGAGGTGCGGGAGCATTAAATATGGTTTTGGGAGACGTATTGGTGTATTGAATGCTTGATTTATATAAGGAGTGAATAATTTACAAATTGAATCTTCCCTTCATTGGCAATCCTTGTGTATACTGCATACATGCATATAACTTAAAGGCTATCACTGGGAGAGAAAATAAGTGAGTTCATGATTACTATATTTAGGCGGATTAGGAAAACAATGATAAGTTCAGGAACTACTAGAAAATACCTTTTTTATGCCATTGGAGAAATCGTCTTAGTGGTACTCGGAATTCTCATTGCCTTACAGATTAATAATTGGCAAGAATGGCGAAAGGACAGAATACTAGAAGAGGACTTACTTACAGAACTAAAGAAAACGATAGAGATAAATTGCGCAATAATTTCAGAGCACATTAATCTAATCGAAGGGCTGAACGAATCCAGTGACAAGACCATTCAAATTGTCCAAAATAACACCGAATATTCCGAAGACTTTGAAAGAGAGTTCTACTTTTCTTTCTTTTCCGGATCCAACATTTACCTTTCTTATGCCGGTTATGAAGGGCTTAAGAGTTCTGGCTTTGAATTAATAAGAAATAAGGAATTAAAAAATTCAATCGTGAATTTGTTCAGCGTAAGTAATTTGAAAACTGAGCAATTTATCGACTATATAAGACAACACTTTACCTTATACGAGTCC
>JAJCYJ010000530.1 GCA_029262975.1 Saprospiraceae bacterium | reverse complement strand
TCATTGTATAATAGAAGGAAATAGTATAATCTTTCCCTTTCTGAACTTTTATAAGCTGATATGCTATCCTATCACCACCAGAAGGAAATTTTGCTGCTTTCACACCATCGTGAACAGGACTGGATGTAATTTGAATCACGCCTCCAAGATCGCCATTTCTCCAAAAGTCACGATAACTGTCATCACCTTCAATATCAAATCCCGGATTCTCAATTGTCGGCACAAACACAATCTCCGGTTCTTCTACCATGATTGTTGTAGAAAAGGTACTGACTACGTTCAATTTATCTGTAGCTGTAAGAGATACTGTAAAACTTCCTTCGCCAGAGAATGTATGTGTTGGACTTGACGATGTAGATGTAGCTCCATCTCCAAAGTCCCAAGCATAATCCGTCGCACTAATGGAAGTATTGGAAAATTTAAAAGTTTTAAAATCGCCTTCGTCCTGTGTAAATGAAAAATTAGCTTTTGGAGGTGTCTTATCTGCAATGGATCCTACACCCGGCAAATCTTCTTCAGTACAAGATGAAAAATTGAATACCATGCTGCATACAATCATACTTGCAACCAGCAATTGGAATATTCGGGACATTCTATTTTTTATAATTAAATTCATTTCTTTTTATTTATATATTAAATTGTCTGACAGCACAGATTAATAACCCGGGTTCTGATTTAACTCGCCCTGGCTCACATCAATCTCTCCCTGTGGAATAGGAAGCAATAAATCTGTAGCAGCAAAATTAAATCCATTGCTTGTAGCAAATGCACCTATTACAGTTTCGGCCATTCCAAATCTTGCTAAATCGTACAATCTGTGATTTTCAAAAGCAAGCTCAATCCTTCTCTCAAGGAGCAAATCTTCTTTTGTCAGTGTTCCTGCAATAGGGTCTAATCCAGCTCTTGTTCTTACTTTATTAACAGAAGCAAGCGCTGTAGCATCAGTTGTAGAACCGGCACCAGCCATGATTGATTCTGCATGCATTAACAATACATCAGCCAATCTAATTACTATCCAGTCATTTCCACAGAGTCGAACATCAGAAGAACTGGTCAAATATTTGCCAATTTCACCAGGCTTCAGGTCATTAAAAAGTACAGAAGCTCTTGCTGCATCAGCTACCGGATCAACAACCGCTCGAAATTCATTTGTCCAATAATTCAATCCACTTACAGATCCTCTGTCTGTCATCTCATATGAGAAATCCTGGCTTTCATTAGCATCATCATTGACATAAGGAATTGCAAAAATAATCTCATCATTCATCTCAGAATAAAAGACATCATTATAAGAGCCGGCAAGACTATAATTTTGATCTGTTATCAAACTGCTCAATATAGTCCTCGCTCCACCATGATCACCGGTAGTCAATTTCACTTTAGCCAAAAGTGCATTAGCAGCCCCACTTGTCGCTCGACCAAATTGAATTTCTGATTTAGAAGGTAGCAAACCGGCTGCAGACGTGAAATCACCATCTATAAATGCTAACACAGACGCTGCATCATCGCTGGCAAAAAACTCAGTACTTGTAGGCGTAATAACTGCATCTATAATCGGCACGTTGCCAAATGCTCGAACCAAATTAAAGTGAGCTAATGCCCTGGCAAATTTGGCTTCACCTTCGAACTGACTTTTCTTCGCAGCATTAGTTACCACATCCAGATTTTCCAATACCTTATTGGCACGAAATATTATGTTATAATTGTTTGACCAATAATTTGCTACTGTACCATTAGTAGGCTGGACGGCTAAACTTTCAAATTGCGCCCATTCCCCTTCCCTGGATTTTGTCCGGGTATTGTCTGATCTCATTTCTGTAAATGCAAACTCACGAAGGGGAAGGTTTTGCAAGCCATCATATATAGCAATTACTGCCCCTTCTACTTCTGCTGTATTAGAATAAAAGGCATTATCACCTATTGCTGAAAGCGGACTTAGATCGAGATCGGACTCGCTGCAACTTCCAAATAAAACAAGTAGGAAAGAGAGTAACAAAATTTGATTTAATATCTTATTTATCATTGTCTTAAATTTTAAAATCTAATTATAATTCGATGTTTCCTGATTAGAAAGAAACATTTACTCCAGCAGAGATTGTTCTGTATATCGGTGCCGGTCCTCTTTGATATCCATAGGTCAAAGGCGTATTGGAGCCTCCTGTGTCTATTCCTTCAGGATTATAACCAACATAACTATCAGACATAATATACATCAGGTTTTGTCCACTGATGTACAGTCGAAGTTTGGTGAGTCCAACATTTTCCAATAAACTCCTAGGAAATGTATAACCAAGATTCAAATTTCTAAGTGCTATATATGAAGCATCCTGGATATCGTCGTTCGTAAATATCCGTTGTTGAACCAAATTAGCATCTGCAAAATCTCCTGAGTAGTCCTGGTTACTTGAGAATTCCTGATTGATATATTGAGAAGAAATATTTCTTACTTCAGCACCCTGGGATCCCTGAAACATAAACCCAAGATCAAAATTGTTGTATGTAAAAGTGTTATTGACACTCCATACAAAATCAGGAAATGGTGAACCTAACACAGTTCTGTCGTCCGGATCAATTACTCCATCGCCATTAATATCTCTGACATATATATCCTGTGACTGACCATTGATAGGATAGAAAGGATTTCTGATAAATTCTAAAGGAATTTCTTTGTCAACAACATAACCATAGAAAGATGCAATTGGAGATCCTTCTGATGCAATCCATTCTGCTGGACGCTTACTGTCCACACTACTAATTAACCCATTCGCTCCCGCAAAATCAAGAAGTGTATTTTTATTCCGCGTAAATAAAACAGAAGTCGTCCAGGTGAATTCACGATTGGTTACGTTTCTTGAATTCAATTCTAATTCAAATCCCTTATTCTGAACTTCCCCTTTATTAACTAATGCACTTACAAATCCTGTAACAGATGGAACTGGAAGATTCAATAATAAATCCTCACTTGTTCTATTGTAATAATCGAATGAGACACCAAATCGTCCATCAACTAATCCAAGATCAAATCCAAGATTTACTTCACGAAGCTTTTCCCAACCTAATTCAGTATTAGATATATTGGTGGCATTGAATCCATTCACACCAAATCCAGTTCCAACCGGGCTGATAAGACCAATATGATCATATTGTCCGATACCTGCATTGCTACCGGTGATACCATAACTCGCTCTCAACTTAAGATGATCCATAAATTCATTGTCCTTCAAGAAGTCTTCTTCAGAAACTCTCCATCCGACAGAAGCTGCCGGAAAAAATCCAAACTTATTATCAGGTCCGAATTTTGAACTTCCGTCTGTTCTAAGACTGACGGATAACAAGTATTTGTCATCATATGAGTAGTTAATTCTACCGAGATAAGAGATTAACGCTTCTTCTAATTTCAATTCTGATGCACCTGTAAGATTGGCAGCGGTAATCGTCTGAATAAAGTCATTATCATATCCTGCAGCTACCAGGCTCAATGTATTTCTCTCCCATTCTTCATAAGCCATACCGGCTACAATATTAAAATCATGAACGCCAATTCGCTTATTGAAATTTAACGTACTCTCAGATACTAAATGAAATTGGTTGTCTGTATCTTTTCTCGCTCTTGTACCTCCTTCAGCATTCCTTGATGCCTTTACTCCATCCCATCGGTCACGATTGGAATATCGAAAATCACCACCAAAGGATTGTTTGAAACTAAGATCATCTGTCAATTTTACATTTAAGTATGCATTGGAATATACTTTGGTTTGCTTTCTGGTATAATTTCTTTCAAGAATTTTAGCGTATGCACTTGCATTAGAGGTGCCGCTTATATCAGTACCACTTCCGGCACTTGGTGCATTGGCGTCGAGATTATAATCATCAAACATTCTTTCCATTGCGTAATCGCCGATTTGGGCATTAGCAAACCTCCCATTTTCTCTTGTTCGATTTACATAACCGATTGTGCTTTCATCAAGATATAAAGGTAACCAGGCATGTTGACGGATGGCATCATGAAATCCAATTGGAAATTGTCTTTGATTGGTGACAGATGGATTGAGCATGATTCCAAAAGAAATTCTGTCATTAATTTTTGAATCCAGGTTTAACCTGAAATTGATCTTCTTATAATTATCAGTTACTAAAACTCCTTCGTCATCCAAATAACTAAGAGATGCTCTGAATTTTGTCTTAGCCGTTCCTCCACGAGCAGATAACGAATGGCTTTGAATAACGCCACCATCCATTATTGCTTTGTGCCAATCTGTCTGTTGTCCAACACGCTCTACATATTGTAATTTTTCAGGTAACTGACCTCCATTATTAGCTCTTGTAAAATCCAGCCAATCATCTACAGTGGTTAATACACCAGGATCCGGCACGGATTTTACTCCTACATATGAATCATATGAAAATAGTGTTTCGCCTGCTTTTCCTTGTTTGGTTGTGATCATAATGATCCCATTTGCGCCTCTCGATCCATATATAGCAGATGAAGCAGCATCTTTCAAGACTTCGACAGATTGGACATCATTCATATCCAGGCTGGATAAAAAGTCAGCATCTGTTCCTACAGCTATTCCATCAACTACAATCAATGGATTGGCATCGAATGAAATAGATCCCTGACCTCTGACTCTGATAGCAGGAGCTTCACCTGCAGCTGGGTTAGTAGCTTGTATTGTAACGCCGGCGATTTGGCCGACTAGAGCATCATCTACTCTTGACATGGGGATCTGATCTAATTTGTCATTATTCACTTTAGAGACAGAGCCAGTAAGATGTGATCTTTTACTGGTACCATAGCCGATAACGACAACTTCGTTAAGTGCGGTGGCATCTTCATACAGTACAATGGATATATCTGTTCGTTGCCCTACAGTAATTTCCTGAGTCGCAAAACCCAGATAACTTATGACAAGAATGTCATTAGCATTGGCATCCAGCTCAAAACTACCATCGATATCCGACACGGTACCTCGGTCGGTTCCTTTTACTATAATATTAGCGCCGATAACAGGAAGGTTATCAGCATCAGAGATAATTACACCTGTAATTATGGCATCCAGGTCTTCACCCAAGGCTGGGTTTTCAGAACTTCCGTAAATGGACGAAGTGCTGAAGACAAGAAAGATTATACTCCACAAATATCCCCTTTCCGGTGATAATAATGTGGTGAGATAGTTCATTTTCATACTAAAAAAATTAATTTTATTAAAATTTCGGTTTACTACTAAATACGAATCGGAATTTGGAATTATAGACATTCCCCTTCCAGGTGTATTAATTACACATGGTTGTGTTATTTGCAATAATGTTTAGAAAAATACTTGTAAATAGCCTTCGGGAACTGTCATTGTTCTATTTAAGAGGATTAGCAATGGCTTGTTGCTAATCCTATTTTATATGCTGTTTCTAGTCATGTTCCATTTGTTTTATCAGGAAATTCGTCAATGGTCATACTAAATTCAAGCACGTCGCCAAGGTGTTTGCGCATAGCTTGTCCAGCTCCCTTGGCATCTTTTTCTATGATACAGTCAAGAATTTCCTGATGTTCTTTCACTGACTTCAAAAATTTACCATCATCGCACACTCTCAGTTCTATAAAGTTTTTCACAATATCTGGTGTGATGATCATCATAAAGGATTTAAGTGCGGCATTTTTACTTGCTTCAGCTATTTTGAGATGAAACATTAAATCTTCTTCTACAGCTGGAACCCCTTCAGATATCTTTAATTCATATTCTTCAAGCGCATTTTTAATAGCTACTATATCATCGGCTGTACGTCTTTGCGCAGCAAATTGAGCGGCGTTAATTTCAAGGATAACTCTTGTCTCCACGAGGGAGGCAAAGTCTGCTGTCTCCATTTTTAATACATCGGTTATAAGTCCTTCCAGGGCCTTTAAACCCATACCAGCGACGACTGTGCCACTTTGGGGTAAGGTTTTTAATATTCCGTAAAACTCCAATTTCTGGATTGCATCGCGTACCGGTCCGCGTCCGACACCGAGATGATCGGCGAGTTTACGTTCGGGCGGCAATTTATCTCCGGGTTTTAATTCCCCTGAGGTAATGAGATATCTAATCTGTCCGATGATCTTGTCTACCGGTCTTTCTATCACTATTTTCTGCAGATTATCTAACATAGTACTGGTCAAAGGTGAATAATAATTGGTTCGCGGTTATTGGTTTACCAATTTTGGTTGACCAAATTTAGCAATATATTTTATATGTGCAACTATTTTGTAGGAAAAAGTTCTTTGACCACGAATGTGGAAATGGATTAATGACGGAATGTAGATATGTAGATATGTGGAAATGACGGAATGTGGGAATGACGAAATGAGTCCATGTTGAAATGAGTCAATGATATAATGAGTTAATGATGAAATGACGGAATGTGGGAATGGCGAAATGTGGGAATGACGAAATTAGTCAATGAGACTATGTGACTATGAGACTATGTGACTATGTGACTATGACTGAAAAGATAAGGCATATAAATTCCAGAGATATCACATGTCTCCCCGCTTAAGTTAAGCGGTTGATGCCCAGAAAGGTTCTTAAGCCGATAAAATAAATTTGATCCATCGTACAGTTTCTTGTAAACTATCTTGTACAAGGCAATGCCATGAAAGCAATCACAATTTCAAATTTGATATCAAGAATAAAATTCTATTCAGACACGGTCACCAACTCATCTGGGGTATTAATAGCGCCCAGGAATAATGTCAAAGAAGATGACGTGGTTGCAATAATGTCACTGAAAGAATATAATGCCTTACAAAAAACAGACTATCTGTTGTCCACAAAAGCCAACAGAGATCACTATTTGAATCAATCCAACAAATGGATTCAGGTAAAACAAGAACCGTAAACCTGGATGACATTATCGAAAGATGAAAATAGTTTTTACAGAAAATGCATGGAATGATTTGACCTATTGGATTGAACATGATATAGATCAAATAAGAAAAATTAAAGAATTGATCAACGCGATTTAAAAAGATCCATTCATAGGAGCTGGAAAACCCGAACCATTAAAACATCAATTATGAGACTAGTGGTTAAGAAGAATAAACCTAGAATATAAAATTGTATATGAAAAAACAGGCAAGAAAAACATAGATCAAATTTGTACCATTATTCAATGCAGATTTCATTATAAATAGAATTGGATAGCCGACTAAGTCGTGGGCCTCTTGTTAAGAGCTCTATGTGCACTCCTCATTCAATTGAAGAGGATCATAGAAAAGAGTGAATAGTCTATAAGACAACTTCTCGATGATATTGCCGGCTTAACCACATTCTAACGAATCGTCCATCTGTATGACTCATCGAATCAGCTTGAATACAGCACAGAGAAAGATAGGATCATCGCATTAAACTTAAGTTTATTGGTTTTGGACTTATTCATTATGAATGGGGCCCAATGGGAATCGTCTAAACAGGTTTTATGAGAATATCACTTGGAATCTGCAATAAAAAATTAAAAAAAGCCATTGGACTCTAATTTTTCCACATACCAATATGGATACTTTCCTTTTGGTACAGTTGTATTTGGCAAGCAACTAGTTATTTTTCTCATCTTCATATTCCTATTATTTATCATAGAAATTAATCGCGTTCGTCTATTAGCTAGTCACGTGTTTATACGCCTTAAAATAATTACCTATCTTGGAAAGAGACACTTGTATCATCAACTACAATTCCCTATTTACCTAAGGTCTCAAGAGGCATCGTATTTAGTGGGACAGAATGATAACGAACAAAAAATGAGCATCCTCGTAATTTATTTTCCAGTTCAAATCATAATTCTAATTTAAAAACTATCAGTCATGATTATAAAATCAAGCATTCAATGGGGACTATTGTTAGGAATTTGTGTTTCAGTAGCCACACAAATCCTCACCTGGATAGGACTTGGTCTTACCAATTGGTTTGTCTTTGTATCAATAATAATAACTGTATTGATTATCGGTCTAGTTTGTAATAAAATTCAAATTGCCCAAGCTGGGAAATTATCATTCCTTAATGCCATTCTTATCGTATTGGTTGTTGTGCTCGTAGCACGTTTCGTATTCCAGAGTTATATGTTTGTCTATACAAGATACATAGACCCACAATGGGTAGAAAATGTTGCTCAAATGTGGACTGAAACACTTAAAGAGTCTGGTACAGCCCAAGAGCTAATAGATATTCAAATCGAAAGCTTCCGGGATT
>JAJCYJ010000529.1 GCA_029262975.1 Saprospiraceae bacterium | reverse complement strand
ACATGCATGAAGACAACGTTTAGAAGAAATTCCATTCCCCAAATATGTACAAAGTGTATATCTGCTTTAACAACAAAATTTACAACTATGTAGAATATCAAACCAAAGAAGAGACCTGACTTTGCACCTATCGATGAAACTCTGGGGAAAAAGAATGCTGCTATAATGACGGTGGCCATTGGAATAAAAAAGATGCCATTCAACTGCTGAAGCAATTGATATAGTCCTGCCGGAGCACTGGCCACAAATGGCGCCACCACAATTGCAAAAATGGCCAGGACAAGAGAAACTAATCTACCTATTCTGACAATTCCACTATCTGATACTTTTTTATTGATATATCTTTTATAGATGCCCAGACTAAAAATAGTTGCAGCACTATTCAATGCACTGTTAAATGTGCTTAATACAGCTCCAACAATTACAGCTACAAAAAAACCTGTAAGCCAAAATGGCAATACTTTTTTAACAAGTTCAGGATATACTGTGTCCTGGCTGTCATAAAGACTATCGCCAAAATAATAAAAGCAGATAATCCCGGGAAGAATAATTATCAAGGGCATTAACAACTTCAAAAGCCCGGTAAGCAGGAGTCCTTTTTGTGCTTCCTTCAGACTGACAGCCCCCAGTACCCTTTGTACAATTGATTGATGCATGGTCCAAAAATATACCTGGTTGATAATCATCCCTGTAAATAATACACTAAAAGGAAGTATAGCATCTCTGGAACCTGTCCCGACTGAGGGTTCACTACTTATGACGTTAAATTTATGCGGAGCATGATTAAAAACTTTCACAAGACCAGAGATAATATTGCCATCTCCAATGGCATATAAGGCGAGGAGCGGTACGGTGAGTCCTGCAATCAGTAGACCAAATCCATTAATAGTATCGGTATAAACTACCATCTTAAGCCCTCCGTAAATAGCATAAATAGCACCGAGAATGCCCACAGTTAATACAGTAATCCATAATCCTTGTGATTTAGTAACTCCCAGGAGATCTGAGATTTCGAAGATGCTTTCGATATTAATGGCCCCTGTATAAAGGACGATTGGAAGTAATGTGGCAACGAAAGAAATAATTAGAAGAAGGGCTACGATCGTACGTGTTAATCCATCAAATCTTTTTTCTAAAAATTCTGGAATAGTCGTCAAGCCCATTTTTAAATAACGGGGCACAAAATAAATGGCGGCAAATACCAGGGCAATAGCAGATGTGGCTTCCCAGGTAATAATTATCGCACCATTGCGATAAGAAGAACCATTCATGCCGATCAGATGCTCTGTTGAAATATTGGTCAATAACATGGAGCCTGCGATAACTACACCTGTAAGACTTCTGCCTCCAAGAAAAAAGCCATCTTGCGTGTTTAATTTATCTTTACGTAAGCGCCAGGTAGCATAGCCTGCTACAAAAGCAGTAAAAATTAGAAATGACATTAATTGTAAGGTCAGTTGCATATCTTGAAAATTATAATTTAATGACCTTTTTAAGTGCCAAAGATTGATTAGCGTAGACGGCTATTTCAGTTGCCTTCAGGGCATCATCAATGCTTACTGAAGGCTTTCCTCTTCTAAGTATTGTTTTTATAAATTCGTCCACTTCTGCAATATAAGAAAGAGCATAGCGCTCAAGAAAAAAAGAAACGGGCCTATTGGCTTTTTTTCCGTCGTAATCAGCAATGCTAATATTATTAATACGATGATTGTCCACCGTAATTAACCCTTTTGATCCAAATACTTCTATTCTCTGGTCATATCCATAAATAGCATCCCGACTATTGATGATGGTTGTAGTAATTTCATTTTGGAAGGTTAATATGGTCGTGGCGGTATCTATATCATTGTATTTAGTCAGTTCTTGATTTATTCTAATTTGACCTTTGGTATAGATCTCCGATATTTCACTTCCTGTCAGGAATCGACACATATCAAAATCATGAATGGTCATGTCCATAAACATGCCACCAGAAGATGCAATATAATCCAGAGAAGGAAATCCAGGATCCCGACTTGTTATTGTAATCTGATATATTTTTCCTAATGCTTTTTCTTCCAGACTATTTTTTAAAGAAGAAAAGTCAGGATCGAATCTTCTGTTAAAGCCAACTTGCAGGATGATGCCACTTTCATCAATATATTTTTTTAATTCTTGGATACGACCAAGATCCAGGTCTATAGGTTTTTCACAAAACACGTCGATTCCCAGTTGACAACATTCAGCGATGATTTCATAATGTGTGGGAGTCGGGCTGCATATGAATAAAATATCCGGATTTTCCTTTTGAATTAACTCCTGATATGTCCGATATAATTGAAACCGTGGATAGCTTTCCCTTTTTGCTGATGGAGCACATATTGAAATCTTTTCTACATCAGGGTGCCGTGATAAATTTTGTAGGTGAATGTTCCCAATTCTGCCCAGACCAATGAGCCCGGCCTTTAATCTTTTGTTCATATGTATCCGAAGTAGATTCCCAAAGTAATCACTATGTGGAAAATGAACAAACTTGTTTTTGATTGGATTCTTAAAACGTGTTGTATAGTGTATTATTCAAGACAGCAAGGTTGAATAAAATATCGTAATTTCAGGACGCTAAATATTAAATATTAGTACCTAAAATCAAGGATCATGAGATTAAATACCTTATTAGTTTGCTTAATCACTTTATTTTTTCAGATAACTGCATTTTCTACTGACAATACACTGAAAGATGGTTTTATTAATGGGGATCCGGGTATTTCCTCGATAAATGCTATGTCTTTTGGGCCCGCAGGTATACTCTTTATCGGTGACAGTGAAGCGGCGGATATTAAGGCAATTGATTTAAGTCATCATAACGCCACAAATAATTCTGATGTAAACATTAAAAACCTCGATGGTTTGATATCCGAATTGTTGGGGTCCGCAAAAGATCAAGTCCAGATCACCGACCTGGTTGCCAATCCAGTTAATGGAAATATTTACTTATCAGTGCAACACAGTTCAGGAAAGCCGATTTTATTCATGGTAGAAGGTGAAGGCTTGACACAAGTACCATTAACACAAGTGTCATATTCTAAAATATCTTTGAAAGATCCTGTCGGATCAGAAGCAAAAGACAGAAGAGGAAGATCTCTTCGAAAATGGTCCATATCTGACATTCACTATGCCGACGGGAAGGTGTTTGTTTCTGGATTGAGTAATAAAGAGTTTGCATCTACTTTCAGAGCTATCGATTTCCCTTTTAACAGTACTCAGAATGCCAGTTCGTTAGAAATATATCATGCTGCACATGGACAGTATGAGACTCATTCTCCAGTGAAAACATTTACCACAGCCCAAATTAATGGGGCACCCCACGTCGTCGCAAGTTACACGTGTACACCCCTTGTTATAATTCCCCTTCATGAGATGAAAGATGGTGCTCATTCAAAGGCAAGGACTGTGGCAGAATTGGGTAATCGAAATACGCCCCTGGACATAATTGAAATGGAAAGTAAGGGAGAGCGAGTGCTGTTAATGGCAAATTCTTCAAGAGCCTTGATGAAAATAAAAATTAGAGATATTGAAGCTTTCGGCGATTCATTGACCACACCAGTAGAAGAAAATTCAGCCACTGCAGGTGTAGATTTTATAAATTTTCCATTGGTAAACATACAGCAACTTGCAAAATTAAGTGCAACTGAATTTGTCATAGTACAAAGAGATGCTAACGGAGATCTTATATTAAAGGCTGAAGGACAAAGGTGGTTGTAAGTAAAATATATGCTCAATTTTTTATGGTCACACCTGTCCAAAATAAATTAGAATCATAAAATTAGTCATTGGGAACCAATAAATTACGTTCTGACAAAGCTTCATTTG
>JAJCYJ010000528.1 GCA_029262975.1 Saprospiraceae bacterium | reverse complement strand
GGCGTGCCATAGACAAACGTAAATAAGTTATTGTAATAGGGTATCAGCTCTAATTTCGTGATTAAGTCTTCAAATTCAGGGTCGCCATTCTGTCCACTAAAGCCCATTTCTATATGATCCTGAATGGGACGAAGTGTCTGGTCCTCGAGGTCGTTAGCACGTTCATCCCAGAAGAAATTATTCTCTGTTGCAAATTGCACATTTACAAGCCGCATAGAATGTCGCCCTGTCAGTCCTGCCACCCCACGGCTTAGTTGTAAGGGGTCTGAAAAGGCATTTTCCTGCCTATGACATGAAGCACATGAGACTGAATTGTCTATTGATAAATTGCGATCATAAAACAGAATCCTGCCCAGCAGGGCACCTTCATCGGTTATGTCAGCACTCCTGGAGTTGTCTTTATTTATATAATTGGGTACTGCTTGATTAGCGTAATTAGGAAGATTAGAGAGGTTTATCGAGTTGACAAAAGTTTGCAGCAGGGGAGTCAAAGAGAAGCCACTTTCAGGGTTTTGGTTCTCGTCATCATTATTTCCATCACCATTTTCATTATTACCTCCACCATTACCTCCACCATTTCCCGGACCATTTCCCTGTTCATTAGTCGGTCCGTTATTTCCGAAAGGGGATGTTTGGCCCGAAATATTCTCTTCGGGATTCGGGCTAGCAGGTTCGTCTATGCAACCCACACAAAACAAAAAGATCACTGCAGCGAATGATTTCAAATAGATGCTCATAATTACATGATTTAAGGACTTGTTGCAAGAATTGCTTCACCGAATTTTCTTGTCAATTTGCCGATTATAGAATAGTAAAGAAGTCCTTATATCACGAAATTTTGCGGGTGAGTGTCTTTAGAATAAGATGTTACCTTCGTTCTTTATTACTTAGTCGATGAATGCAACGATAATCCTTCGCTGTGCTCTTATTTTTTTAAAAAATAATTGAGTATTATGTCTTCCTGCTATGTTCAATACTGGAATTTTCCGAATCTGGTTGTACAATATGTAAATTAAATCCATGGGTATTCTTCTTGTGTGTATTCTGAGCAATGTTGTGTTGGCGGTCATATTCAAGTTTTTTCACAGATTCAAGGTTGACAATATCAATGCGATCATTATCAACTATATCATATGCGTGATTTTTGCGTCTTTTCTGATACAGGAGCTAGCCATTCCATGGGATTTATTTGATCGTCCCTGGTGGCCTTATAGTGTGGGTCTTGGCGTCCTTTTCATTTTTGGCTTTAATATTATGGCACTTTCATTTCAGAAGAGTGGTGTAGCGTTGACTGTTATTATCCAAAAAATGTCACTTATTATTCCCGCTTCTATAGCGATCGCTATATATGGCGAACCGTTGGGTCTTTACAAAGGATTAGGTATCCTCCTGGCACTTGTTGCAATTGTATTAGTAAACGTGCCATCAAAGAGCAATCCGGAAAAAATAAATATTTTTCATCCGCTTATCATTTATCCATTACTTACATTTCTGCTCAGTGGCATGATAGAAGTGATTCTTTATTATGTCGAAGTAGAGCATATCGTAGGCGAGGATGGTATAAAATTTACCGTGAGTGCATTTGGCATAGCAGCATCCATAGGGCTGATTTTTTCGGCATTCCGATATTTAAAAACAGGAATCATTTTTGGCCGTAAAGAATTTATTGCCGGCATCGTGCTTGGTCTTCCAAACTTTCTTACTATTTACTTACTTGTCTTTCTTCTATCTGCAGGATGGCAAGGTTCCGTATTATTCCCCAGTAATAATATCGGTATTCTAATATTAACAGCACTTGTCGGATTCATTTTTTATAAAGAACAACCGGATAAAATGAACATTGCTGGTGTTATGCTCGGCGTCGTGGCCATCGTATTATTATCTATCTCTTGAAAGAACAAATGAGTATTTGTACTTTGACGCCTACAAATATGATCTATGAATTTTCTTCTCAGAATATCAGTTTTACTATTACTTCTGGTGCTGTCCTCTTGTCAGTCAGAGCGTGCTCAAAAGACCTCTTATGAAGAAGCACCTGATCATACAAATAACACCCCTCAGACCAAAGATTATAATGACAATCGAAATGTTTATTTCGGAGACCTTCATGTACACTCTTCGTGGTCATTTGACGCATTTATATACAATGTCCGTACGAACCCGGACGATGCTTTCAGATTTGGTAAAGGAGAAGCGATCGATCACCCGGTTGCAGGCAAAATAAAGAATAGCAGGGCACTTGATTTTATGGCGGTGACGGATCATGCAGAGTATATGGGTATTATGGTGCAGATGCTTGATGAAGAGAATGAACTGGCACAACTGGATGTTGCCAAAAGAATCAAAAGCGAAGACAGACAAAAATCGATCGCGGCATTTGGAGAAATAGGAATCAGCATAGCACGAAATCAACCCTTTGAGCAATTAATCGAAAAGGATATAATTTATTCAACCTGGCAAAAACAAGTAGAGATTGCAAACCGGCATAACGAACCGGGCGTTTTTACCAGTTTTCCCGCCTATGAATGGACATCTTCTCCTTCAATACGTACAGATCCGGAAAATGCTTATGCAGCCAATCTGCACAGGAATGTGATCTATCGGGGAGATAAGATTTCAGAAATTCCTTTTTCATCATTTGATAGCCAGGATCCGGAAGAACTTTGGAAATGGATGGCGCAACAAAAATCAATGGGTATAGACCTTATGGCGATTCCTCATAATGGTAATATGAGTGATGGTCTGATGTATCCCAAAAAGACATTTGATGGGAGACCTATAGACAAAGCGTATGCTCAACTGCGAGCAGAACATGAAGTGATCAATGAAGTAAGTCAGATAAAAGGGACCTCTATGTCCCACCCGGCACTAAATCCAAATGACGAGTTTGCGGATTTTGAGACCTATGAATTCACCTTTGCAGCGGGTACACCGCCGAAGGGAAAGCCACAGGGAAGTTATGTGCGGGAGGCTTTTAAAAATGGGTTGGCTTTTGAGCGACAACTTGGCGTAAATCCGTATAAATTTGGATTGATTGGATCTTCAGACGGTCATAACTCAGCGGGTCCTGTTGAGGAGAATAATTATTTCGGGAAACTGGGAAATATTGATGGTTCGCCCACGCTTCGACTGCAAATAGATGGTGAAGGAGATGTGCTCAGATACAGCTATATGAGTGCAGCTGGCCTTGCAGGTGTCTGGGCACATGAGAATACAAGGGATGCATTATATGATGCGCTACAGCGCAAAGAAGTTTTTGCGACTTCCGGACCTCGCATCAAATTGAGGTTCTTTGCGGTGACTGAAAAATTGGCAACAGACTTTACAAGTGATAGCGGATTATCTGAGGCATATGAAAAAGGTATACCAATGGGTGGAGATATCTATGGTAACCAGGGTGTACCAACTTTTTTAGTTTGGGCACAAAAAGACCCTGAAGGAGCTAATCTGGACAGGGTTCAGATTATAAAACAATGGATAGATAAGGATGCCGAAGTACAGGAAGAAATTTATGATGTAGCATGGTCCGACAATCGAAGTTTAAATGAGGCCGGTGTGCTCAATCACATTCCCAACACTGTAAATGTGGAGGAGGCTACATATGAAAAGAAATATGGAGCGATAGATTTGTACACAGAATGGAGTGATCCTAATTTTGATAAGTCCCTTTCTGCACTGTACTTTATAAGAGTTCTAGAAGTACCTACTCCGCGATGGTCGACTTATGACGCTAAAAAGTTGGGAGTTGACCCTCCTGCGGAAGTACCATCTTCCATCCAGGAACGGGCGTGGTCAAGTCCTATATGGTTTCATCCTAACTGACGAAAAGAATTAATTGATAATTGAATGCTGATATGGCTTTGCCATCGTCAGTAGAGAATTGAGAATTGAGGCGTGATGCAGGGGTGGGCTAATCCCCCGCCTGCGGCACCCCCTTTGAAAAGTGGGACTATGGCATGCTGCATTTTTAGTTTCATTTTAATATTGTAAACTCAATAAGTCATATATTTCATTTTTTAGTTGATGAGGCTTTGAAAATTAAATGCTGATATGGCTGTGCCATCGTCAGAAGATAATAAATGATACAATGATACAATGAGACAATGCTAAAATGATACAATGC
>JAJCYJ010000527.1 GCA_029262975.1 Saprospiraceae bacterium | reverse complement strand
GATTGTAAAGATTGAATCAGCTCCGCACTTATTAATATAGGATCAATAACTTTCTCAGGCATCGCTGCATGGCCGCCTCGTCCCTTTTGACTAATCTATGTCATCGTCAATAACTATTATCTATTCCACGTATAATCAGGTAAAACCCTTGGTAACCCTCCAAATATCGAATCATCATCACAAATAATAACAGATGACAGTATTTAGAGTCTTATATTAATAAAAAACGGAACACCCGCCTTAAACTTTAAGGCGGGTGTTTTATATGCATTCATTTCTTCACCGTAATGAATGAAATGAAAATGCTCCTCTTTTAATTATATTATTGGTATAAGGGCTTAAAGATGTTTATATATGGTAATCACCACTCATTTCACTTTGACTTGAATCATCATAATAGTCTTGTTACGATTCAAAAATTTGAATCGTCCGGGATACCCAATTATTAATCATCAATTCTTATCACATTTCCTTGTAAATCAAACTCAATTTTCACTCCATTGAGCAATCTTACTTCATATTTATCAGGATACAGTTCCGCCCGTAAGATGGCAACTCCAGGATAATTAACGCTTATCCAGTCAAGTATAACCTGTGGCAAATCCATAGGATCTATATGTGTACCATCTCCATCACCATCACCTCCAGAAATTTCAATAAAATTGCCGTCCAAATCAAATTCTAATTTCACGCCGTTGCTCAATGTTATTTCATATCTGTTGTCTTCAATCTCCGCTTCAACAATAAACTCGTCAGGGAAATTAATAGATACATAATCAATAATAGACTGAGGTAACGATGCTATGTCTACATCTTCTCCATCTTCTGAGTCGTCATCATCATTATCATTATCACCAAAGCCACCAGAAATCTCAATGAACACACCATTCAAATCGAATTCAAGTTTTAAACCATTGCTGAGAATAATATCATAACCATTAGCATCTAATTCTGCTCTTAGAATGGTCTCGGAGGGATAATTAGAAAAAATATAATCCAGTATAATCTGTGGAAGATCATCAGGATTAATAACTTCATCATCATCACTATTATCGTTGCCATCATCATCACTATGTCCTGATACTTCAATAAAAACTCCTTGAAGGTTAAATTCTAACTTCAACCCGTTGCTAAGGGTAACTTCATACCCATCCGGATAAACTTCTGCCCCTGTAATTGTCTCCACAGGATAATTATTTATAATATAATTCAATATTGGTTGAGGTAACATTCCCGGATCGATATCTTCCCCATCTCCTTCTCCATCATTATTATCATCAATATTTGATTGTCCTGAAATTTCAATAAAATTACCACTAAGATCAAACTCTAATTGAAGCCCATTACTCAATCCTACTTCATACTTATCAGCATATAGCTCTGCCGTTGTAATAGTCTCTCCTGGGTAATTAGAGGATATATAATCTAGAATACTTTGAGGTAAACTTGACGCGTTAATTTCTACGCCATCATCATCCCCATTATCATCAGTTGTTCTTCCATTTTCCTTCCCTTTTTTATCAAATAAGATGCGTTCACCACCTTTAAAGTCTATTTTAAACATGTCGGAATCAGTAAGACGAATCTCTTCAATTATTTTATCATTGAAAGATGAATATAATCTTGCCAGAGTGCTAAAAGACAATTCCCCGGCAATCAATTCATCCATACTCATTTCCTTTTCAATAGTTGCAACAGTCAAAAGCTGCCCCCATTGAAATATTACCGCTTCCGTTCCATTAGTAAGAAAGACAGAATAGTGCTTATACATATTACCAGGCACAGAATTAAAAGTTTTAACCTCTGAAATCTTTAATGATCCAAAATGATCCTCCACTGCAGATAGTACACCTATAGGAATAGAGAGATAATCAGAATTATCAGAAATAAATAAATGACTGAACTTATCCCAATCAACTTCAGGATATAAATCGTATTGACTAAGTATTTTATTTTCCACTTCAGTCAATTCCGTTTCACCGACATCTAAATCGTTATCATTGGAACACGAACACACTATTAAAAGCGCACTGATCAGTAATAAATATTTTAGGTTGTTCATTATATTAAACTTTATCGATTATAAAATATATTAATTTAAAAGCATTCAATTTGCCATTGCAGATTGACTTAGTTTTTTCAACAAATCAGATAGTTGAAATATTTGGTCTTGTTGTTCTTGTAAGGCTTTGATAAGTAGTGGTATAAAAGCATTATAATCAATACCTATTTGGGTCTCTTTAGATATATTCATCTTCAAATCGGCATCATAATCAAGATCTTTTGTCATGATTACTTCAGGTACATGTTTAATGAGTTCTTCAACCCGGAAACCCAAGAATTGATTTTCACCTTTGCGTTCAAATGAAATGGGGTCCAGGGACATTAATTGAGACAATACATTATTAATACTTTTGGCCTTGCTCATTCTGGCTGCAGGGGGAACATACGTGATAAAATTCTGAGCAACCACCTGATCCCAATGTTCACCCGAAACATTATTCCCTAAATCAAAAGTTGTACTGGAGAAAGGAACAATATCTCCGTCAAGGCCTAATTCATTTCCACCTTTATAGCCAATTTGTAAATTGCGAAAAGAAATCTCAGGAAAATTTCCGGATAATATTATTTCTCCTGATGATGTTGTCTTATTCACAAGCAATTCAGTTTTGACTACACTGATGGCTCCGTTGTGTTCCAACAATAAATAACTTGAATCAGTTAATTCGGCTGAATATTGCTGAGCTATTATAGAACAGCCCTGAACCATGAAGCCAAAAAGAACCACGTTTCGAAACCAGGTATTTAGATATTTTTTCATAGTGAAAGATATTTAACATTTCAATTAATAACTATGATTGAAGGCAGTCTGAATTTATCCCTTCTACATTCATATAAGGAACAGAAACATAAAGTGTGACCATATTGTCGAATTAAAAATATTCAACTCATCATCACCTTCTAATTTTTGAATAAGTCAGCACTAATAGTGGTCAACACAAACCCCTAAAAGTGACTCTTCAATCTGTCCTAATAATTATTTTGTATTGGCTTACAATATGCTGAGTGCGTAAGGCGAATCGTAACTAGTTAGGATTTTTTAAAAAGACCAAGATTGATTAGGCCTTGTAAAGTCATGTATAATGAGGCCGAGTCTCTCTGCACAAGCTCCTAATTGAAATGAAGATTTCGCACCCAATTTCGTGCAAACATTTTTACGGTGAGAATCCACAGTATGATGAGAAATGTATAGCTTGCCCGCAATTTCTTTAGTCGTCCATCCCTGAGCCAGACACTCAATTATCTGGCGTTCACGATGCGTAAGTAAATGAGCGTTGCAGACTTTCATGGATTGTAATTATAATTGCTATAATAAAGAATATATATATAGTATAAGTATCAAACTGACCAGGTGTGACAAATTTATTGGTAGAATATTTTTAACCTTTCTCTAAATAATAATATAGCAATACCCAAAAACAGTACCCCGAAAAGAAGCCAGTTAAGATGAAAATTAGTACTTGATAATGGCAGATCTCCAATGAGAATATAATTCGCCCAATAAAATGGATGCCTTTGACTTGGTGGAACCGCTTTCAAGTAATCCAACTTTGCATTTTGCAGTGATGCCCCATAATCTTCCCCTCCTTTTACGTGGGCCAAAAATGACGCTAAAATAGAGGCAGAACTTCGTTCTGAGGCACTCCAAAGACTCGATACAATATTCCCTGCGCCAGCTAACAAAAAAGCCTTGCTCATTCCTTGAACTCCTTCACCACGATAAATTTGACCACTCGCAGAATGACATGAACTTAGTAAAACAAGATTTGCCTTAATAGCTTGTCGGTATAAGTCGCTAGCCCTCAAAACAAATTCACTCTCATTATTATCGAATACAATACAAGAATTGGACGAATCATCATAATCAACAAGGCCGTGCAATGAAATATGCAAAATATCAGCCGATCCTAATACAGCTATTAAGTTTTCAATAGTGGCATCGCTATTTAAATAATAATCGCCGTCATAAAGCGCTGCTGAATTTCTAACTTCTTCCCCAGCCAGTCCTAAATTTGGAATCTCTAAACCATCACTTATCAGGGCTCTATCTTTTAAATCAGCAGTAAGATCTTTATTATACTCTGATCCAAAGCCGACATATTTAATATTCTTACCTATATCATGATCCCTCATCAATAATCTGGAAGAATACGACGAAGTACAATCATATTGTGAAATTAAAAAATCAGAAATTTCATCAACTGTAGTAACAAGTGCCTCAAATGGCAGACTATGTAATATAGCATCTGGAATTAAAAATAGTTTGTTTATATCCTCCCCTATCCTTTTCAAACCATCTTCAAGAAGTAAAACATATAGTTCATTACTCAGAGTATATGAAAACGGTCGAACCGGGCTACGGCATTGTGTTATAAAAGCATTCAATTTATCATTTAAAGATTGATTATTTTCAAGAGAAATATAAAAAAAGTCATTCTTTGAAATCCAAAAACAAAATATATTCTTATCCGAATAGAAATACTCAATAACAGCATAATTGCCTTTCAATTTATTTTGAATTTCGCGCACTTCCAAAGGTCGTTTATAGGCATGCGTCAAACTATAATACTCAGGGAATTTTCTCTCCAAATTTTCGATAAATAATTCAAATCGCAATTGAGCTTGCCCGTAGGCATTCAAAAGAGAATCTCTATTAGTTTTATCTACACTTAGAGCATTTTTAATATTATTTAATTCTCTTACTATATTGCTTTCGGTTTTTATCAGATCAGGTGGCACAACTGCTTGCAAGGCTTCTACCGCTGAAATTTGACTTTGCAAAATCAGGGCCTTTGACTTAGAAGAAAAATAATATGCGCGATGCAAAAATTCAATATTCTGATTTTTCTCATAAAGTGATAGTGCATATTCAATTCCTGAACCATAGTAATCGACAATGAGTTTATATATCTGCAACTTTGAAAGTTCAAATTGATAAGAGGAAATACTATTATTAATAATCGAGTCCATTTTTAAGTGAATATTAACAGCCATTTTTATGCTAGATTCCTGGTTTTCATTTTTATATTTTTCCCAATAAATTTCAGACTTAAGAGACAAAAGTCGTAAAATATCAATTTCGTGGCTTAATGATGACTCGTTAATTACCGGGTTTACATTTTTATCAAATTTTGCATTTCTACATAATACCCTGAGTCCTTCATTCGCATAAATTAAGGCCTCTGCATAATCTTCATTTTTCAAGTGTAGGCCGCTAAGATTTTCAAAAGCTATTGATTTGGACAAATCTGATACTTGTTCAGAATTTATGCTTGTCCGCATTGAGAGAACTTTCTGATAAAAGTAAGATGCACTATCTATATTTCCAGATTCTTTTTCTATAACGCCCATGATTTCCAAACCGATGGAATACAAATTGCTATTTATATTTACATCGATAAGTCGCATACCAATTATACATTTTTCTTTTGCTTCCACATACTTCCCCAGAGCAACCAAAGATTTGGCTCCATTAAAATAGATCATAGAGAGATCTTCCTTCGGGATCAATGAAGATTTCAGCGAGTAATGCGCAAGCGCTTTTTCAAAATAATCATTTGCCTGATCATATCTTTCGAAATCAATATTTAAAATAATAAGACGATTCAAAATATCAAATATCTCTATTTCGACATCTTCCAAATTGAGATATAAATTTAAGGCATTTTGAAAATATGACTCGGCTCTTAAAACATCTCTTAAATCCGCAAAATAATTGCCAGCTCCCTGGTAATATTGTGCCAAAGATAAAGAGGTGCCAAGGGAATCTTTTTCTAAAATCAGTAAAGCCTGATTAATATATTGCTTCCCCATATAGGGTTCGTCAGTATACTGATAAGCGACTCCAATATTAAAGATTGTATTAGCCCGTTCACTCTCTGGAACAAGCAGGCATTTGTGCCAATATTTCGATACAGCTTTCTTAAAATATTTTATAGCATATTTTTCCTGATCAAGGAGATAATAAGATACACCAAGTAAATGGATGATTTTGCCCTGTTCATAGCAATTGAATAAATTATAACATTCCGTTAGTAAGATGCTATCGATATAGCCAACATTTAATTCAGCCTTATCCTCATCTAAATTCTGATTAATATGCTTCGAAACTTCATCAAATAAAGTTAAACTACATCCAACAATAGGGGTTTGGCAGAAAAAAATAAATATGAAAAGAAGATTAGATAAATTTAGTATGAACTTCACAATGATTCTTGCAAACGTCCAAAATACGACTATTGTTTCATAACAAACAAATGAGTGTTGTTAGTTTTCGCATCCATCATTTGTAATCTGAAATACTCCTCCTGCTTTAATCTCAAAACCTTCTCGTAATGCTGTCGAAATTTTAGCATCATAGGTCATATGTAGTAATGAATTAAGTATTTGACTCGATTCAATATTGAGTTGTGTCTCAACGATTACATTTTCATTCTGTTCAGATACTAGTGAATTTTCTCCTATAAAATTCTCATTACAATTATTCACTATATCATTACAATCCACTATTGTACTATTAAAGAAATTCTGTAAATCAAATACTCCATCAGAGCGTACTTTGTCCGTTAATTCCACATAATGAGTAGCACTATTTAACATCGCGCATTTTATCAATTTATAGTCGAAAACTACTTGTTGAGAACCTTTCAAGGCTGCAAGAGCTGTGATAATAGCTGCAGCTTGAGAAGTTCCAGAAAGGTAAGAAATGCCCTTATCCAAATCCGGCCCTGGTATATGTTCTCCTAAAGTAACCAGATCTACGCTATGAGGTCCAAAATTACTGAATAGGCTTAAGTCATTTAGACATCCTGAAGAAGTCACAGAAATGATGTTATTAGCTGGGAACGAAGCAGGAAGCGCTGTGTTAAAGGCATCGTCATTATTAAGACTATCATTGCCTGCAGCAGCTATAACGAGTACACCCTCTTTCTCAGCTTCAGCAATAACATTTTCCAGTGGAAAAAATAAACTATCGTGATATACATCGTTTACACTAAAACTCATATTCACAATATCTGCATTAGCTTTGATAGCCTCTATCAAAGCGAAGACCACAGAAGACATATAAGCCTGCCCAAAGGCATCATGGGTTTTACGTATATCATAAGTGATTCTAGGATTAAGCGGAAAAGACTGGTGTGTAATGCTATGAATCAATCCAGCTATATGAGATCCATGACCGTGTTCGTCCTCTGGTATCGAATCATTGTTTACATAGTCGTATCCTGAGTATGAAGAAAGATTGTAGTTGTAGTCCGTAGTAGAATTATCTGAAATATCCGAAATCCCTGTATCAAGTATTGAAATTTTAATTGACTCATCGCCTTGGCTGACAAAATATTGAGAGATATCAAAGCAAATTGGTTCATTCGCCAAATAATCACTTGCCAATACGGACTGAACGTCAAGTGTAGAACTCCGTATTTGTGTTTTTTTCTTTGCAGATGTGATAGCATCATTGATATCGAGAATCAGATCTCCATTTGGCGCAGTGAATGGAAAACTTATTACTTCCCAAACAGCTAGATTAAGATCATCTTCATACCATACTTCACGAGAATTAAGACCAGCCAGCAGTGAGGCAATCGTATCTTCTATGATTATACTATCTAATTCCACAAAATATTGATTTTCATGAAATACAATCGGTAATGTATCCGTATCCGAATAATATACGCTTTCAATTTCCGCAAGCGTATTGGCATCCGTATCAAGAATTGCCAACTCTCCTGAAAATACAAAAGCCGACAAGACCAAGAAAAATACTGGTATTTCATGCATAATTTCCTACTTTAACTTCATCCATTAACAACATTACTAAAACCAGAAAATTTAATAAGTTCTTTGATTAATCAAATACAAATCTATTTAATGCAGAGTCTGAAAAAAGTTTTATCCTTATGTAAAAGGAAAAAAATAAGATTGTGTGACAAAAAACTAACAGAATTATCATCGAAAATATTTAGTTGGTGCTACGCCCTATTCAGTGGGTACACTAAAAATCAATTTAGCTCTTGACATTCGTTCATTTTTTTCATGCGCGAAATGAAGGAGCGTTCTTCAATATAGTTGAAGTCAGAGTGTCAAAGCACTTTAAAGTAACTCAACCCGATAGGGAGTCAAGCAAATTTATGTGATTCCTTTTCAAGATAACTACAAGCCTCTTCGATATTCGCTTAACCAGATGCCATGTACAAGCATCAGATATGGCGTATGCCAAACTACGCAACGCTCATGTTTTCTCAACGCTTCTTTTGATCCTGTATATCCTTTACATTTTCTCACAAATTGACTGAGATATAAGATATCTTAAAGTGTGAATAAGGCATTAGAACTCACTTCAAAAGACTAAGGTCCATTTATACACACTTAAAGTGATCACTTAGGCTATATTTCTCCATAAGAATATCTAATTCCCATTTTTATCTTTTGGCTACATTAATATTTATTATTGAATTATTTTGGCTGAGTGCTTTTGTTCAAATAAATAAAGTCACACTTTATTGTTTTTCGACTTATAGAGATAAAGCCAGGGTATCGGATGATACAAAACCTGGTAGTGGGACACATAAGTACAAATAATTAAAGAGATCCAGAAATTGATTTATCAGCGTTGTTAATCTTATGCTTAATATCTTTGAAGACAAGACAATTAAAGTGTTGAATTTATCTATTGAGGATATGAGCAAGAATTTTGGATTGAATTTAGGAGAATTTGATTCACTGGTACAGGAGTTAAAAAGAGGTAGCAATTTGTTATTTGAGCGAATATTTCTAAGCCACTTTGGAGATTGCATTGGATTTATTCAAAGGAAATATAATGCACCTTATGATGATGCCTATGATGCAACTATGGAAACTTGTATCGAATTCAGATTGAGGCTAATTGACGATAAGATTCGATATGGAAACTTGAGATATCTATTTACAAAAATGGCTACTCAAAAATACCTTAGAAATCTTAAAGTTTATCAATCAAGAGAGATAGATGAAGACGACTTGAGGGAAGAAAAAAACATGTATGATCAGGAGGATATAGAAAAGCTGTTTTTGGCTTGGAGTAAACTAGGAAAAGAATGTCAGTCAGTACTAAAACTTAATTATTATTCCAACATGAAATTATCTGAAATTGCTCTTCTTATAGACAAAAGTGCAGCCGCTGTCAGGAAGCAAAAAGAAAGATGTATATCCCAGTTATTAGGCATTTTTTCAAAACAATAAAATGAATATTATATGTCACTGTTTAAAAAATCATACGATCAGGACAACTCAGAATATGGACGGGATGCTCAATTAAAAAAGGTATTACGGGAAGTAATGCACAAAGATCAAAAACGAGAATGGGGTTTGATTTTAAAAGATGAATATGGCATTGTGAGAGCAAATAAATCAAAATCAATTAAATCCAGATACCGGATAATGTACAAATTTGCAGCAGCGGCAGCTATAATCTCAATTCTAGTAATTACGGGCTTATCCATTTATTCAAATAACAAGACACCTAAAAGTTATGCCTTGAGTTATTTAGAATCTAGTCAAGTTTTGCATCCTGGTGTTCTAAAGGGTATTTCTCCAGAAGATCAAGGGCAAAGGCTTCTTGCCATCAAGAGTTTTGATGAAAAATTATATGAAGAAGCTATCCAGCATTTTCGCTCGATCGAAAGCACTAATATTGAAGATGAATATTATCTATCTCTTGCTTTGTTATACGACGGACATTATAAAGAATCAATTAACTCTTTTCAATCCATTGCAACCAAATCTGATATTTATACCCAGGAAATTAATTGGTTTTTATCGCTCGCCCTAGTACTCAATAATGAACATAAAGAAGCGATAACCCACCTTTCGATGATTAAACCAAATGACTGGAAATATACTGAAACTCAACATCTAATACGACTTCTTTCGAAATAAGACTATAATATGAGCAAAAGTCAACCCGCTATATCATTCGCAAGCTTCATCGCCATATAGGCCATAAAACCACTACCTATTTCGAGGGCCTTTGGGTCAATATCAAATGTCGGTGTATGTACTGGACTT